>CALWKT010000046.1 GCA_944381335.1 uncultured Christensenellaceae bacterium | reverse complement strand
CCTCGATCTGGAACTTGCCCTTATTCTTTTCGTAAGCCTTGGTAAGAGCGTTCTTCCACTCCTCCTCGCTGACCTCCACGGTAAACTTTACGCGGTCTTTTTCAAGAAGTTCTTTTGTGTAGTTCATTTTTATATCCTCACTTTGAATGTTTTTTACACAGTGAAATAATTTTAGCACAATCACGGATTTATTGCAATTTAAATTGCAAATATATCATAAATATTTTATAATAATTTTGTCCGCGTAAAGATACTGCGGCAAAGAGGTATTATGCCCAACGATTTCATCACCCTCAATGCTTTGAGCAAAGAACTGAACGCCGCGCTTTCAGGCGGCAAAATAGACAAGATCGGCATGCCCGAAGCGGACGAAATACACGTCAGCATACGCAAAGGCGGAGAAAACCTGCTGCTTGCCGTTTCGGCAAACGCACAGAACCCCCGCATACACCTTTCCTCCGCAAAAAAGACAAATCCCCTGACCGCTCCTTCATTCTGCATGCGCCTCAGAAAATGTCTTTCCGGCGGCGTTCTGAACGGCGTTTCAATGCTGGGCGACGACCGCATATTCTGCTTTTCAGTAACAGCGCGCAACGAACTGCGCGACGAAGTGCAGTACTCTCTGATAGCCGAGATGATGGGCAGATACAGCAATATCCTGCTCGTCGGCTCGGACGGAACGATAAAAGACACACTGAAGCAGGCGTCTTTCGACTCTGCGACCAAGCGCTGTCTCCTTCCTTCGGTACGTTACGAACTTCCTCCGAGAAACAAGATTTCTTGCACGGACTCCTCAGCCCTGAGAAACGCTCTGTTGAATTACAACGGGTCCGATCTCTGCGGATTCGTAATGTCGGCGGTCTCGGGTTTTGCGACGTCCACGGTAAAAGAACTCCTCCGTCTTTGCGGAGTCGCAAACGACGTAAAACCGAGCGAGGAAGAAACAGACCGGATCCTGTCCGTTCTCGGATCGATGCTGGACATAAACGACAGCAAATACTATTCCCCCTGTTGCAGCATTATCGACGGGTGTGAAGACGATTACTTCCTGTTTCCTTACTCCTCTTCAGGTCTTTCTTTCACGCCGGCTCCCTCTCTGAGCGCGGCGGTGGAAATGTGCATCGGCAAGAAAGACGAAAAATACAGACGCAGCGAACACACTAAACATCTGAAGAAAGCCCACTCTGCGGCGGTGACCAGACTGAAAAAACGTCTGGAAAAGTGCCGCGCGCGCCTTTCGGACGCTTCCGGGCTTGAAAAGAACAAAAAGTACGGCGAACTGTTGACCGCAAATCTCTACAAATTCAGACGTGGCGACAAAAGCGTCACGGTGCAGGATTATTACAACCCGGAAATGCCCGACGTCGTTATCCCTCTTGACGAAAGACTCACTCCCGGGCAGAACGCTCAGCAGTATTTCAAAAAATACGCCAAGCAGAAACGCACCCTCGAAGTAGTGACCGGACAGATAGAAGAAAGCGAAG
Organism: uncultured Christensenellaceae bacterium; assembly: GCA_944381335.1. The sequence continues at coordinate 6,283 of CALWKT010000046.1, read as the reverse complement.
CTGAACTGGAATATCTTCTCAGCATCGAGCCGTCGATAGAAGTCTGCTCCACCGACGACGAGATAGCCGAAGTCGAACAGGAACTCATCGCGGCGGGAGCGCTGAAGCCCGCCGGCAGGCGCAACAAAACGCGCACAAAAGCCGCTCAGCCGGTATTCTACGAAACCGAGGGATTTACCGTAGCCGTAGGCAAAAACAATCTTCAGAACGACAAACTGACGTTTAAAGTGGCAAACGGCGGAGATCTGTGGGTACACGCAAAGGACGTCCACGGCTCTCACGTGATAGTATTCGCCGAAGGACGCGTGATCCCCGACGGCGTGATCAGGACAGCATGCGAAATAGCCTGCTTCTGGTCTCAGGCTCAGCCGGGCACAAAGACGGTGTGCGACTACACTCAGCGCCGCAATCTGAAGCGGCATCCTTCCGGAAAGCCCGGCATGGTGCTCTACACGACCTACAACAGCGCCACCGTCGTAGCCGACGAACACAGAGAACTTCTGCAAAAGGACTGACGAATTTCAACGTCAGATCAGCGCAAGAACAGAACGTCACGCTCGTAAAATAAAAGAGTCTACTTCAACCGGAGACTTTTTTATTCGGCAAACGCGTATAGTATCGCCCGCACCTCATGTTTTTATTGCAAATATTGCAAATAGTTTCTTTCTTTTCTGTCTCGAACTGAATTAAAAACGCAAACGCGCCGCAAGGCGACTTTCCTGTTTCCGGCAAAGGTATATCCGGACTTGCAGTTAAACTTGAAAAAATCAGATATGTCGATCGAGCTTTTTCAGAGAATCCAGCACCTTTTCAAAATAATCGGGAAGCGGCGCGGTAAAAGTCATTTCTTCGCCCGTTCTCGGATGAGTCAGCACCAGTTTGTAAGCGTGCAGAAGCTGACCTTTCAGACCGAATCTGTCGCTTCCGCCGTACGTCCTGTCTCCCACGACCGGATGACCGATATAACGCGAATGGACCCTGATCTGATGAGTTCTGCCCGTCTTAAGCTCGTATTCCACAAGAGTGTACGCAGTGTATCTCTCAACGACTTTGTACAGAGTCACCGCAAGCCTTCCCGAAGCGGAAACAGCGTATTTCTTCCTGTCGGATACGCTTCTTGCGAGAAAATTCCTTATTTCTCCGCTGTCCTTTTCCACCACTCCGTCGACAAGCGCATAGTAAAACCTTTTCGCGCTTTTTTCCGCGATCTGCTTCTGAAGCGCGGCGTGCGCGAAATTGTTCTTCGCGACGACGAGCAGACCGGAAGTGTCTTTGTCCAGCCTGTGAACTATACCGGGGCGAGCTACTCCGTTTATTCCGCTGAGAGAGTCCAGCCTGTACAGAAGCGCGTTGACGAGCGTGTTGTCGTAGGCGCCGGGAGCCGGATGAACGACCATGCCCTGCGGCTTGTTCACAACGGCGAAATCGCCGTCCTGCCATACGATGTCGATGGGAATATCCTGAGGTTCGAGGCTGAGTTCTTTCGGAGCCGGGCAGCTTATCTCCACCTTGTCTCCCTCTTTGAGAGACATGCCGGACTTTGCCGCCTTGCGCCCGTTCACCAGGACGTTGCCTTCCTCTATCAGATTCTTAGCGTGAGAACGCGTGCAACCCGCCTTTTCCGCAACGAACACATCCAGTCTCGTTCCGCCGCTTTCCGCGACAGCTTTTATCTCCTCTCCCGTCATCTTATTCTGCCTTATCGGAATCTGAAGCGGGATTTTCCGCTCTGATGATGTTGTCAACGAGAGTTTCGACTTTTTCTCCTGCCTTTATAACGTCTCCGCTCGCTAAATCCGAGCTTTCGCCCGAAGCTCCGTTATCCGTCGCACGTTCAGCGGTTTTACTTTCAACTTTATCCTCGCCGGTCACGCTTTCGGTAACTCCGCTCTTCTGCTTTTCTTTTTCTGATTTTTTCTCTTCGCCTTCGTCCACTACGAGAGTTTCGGGCAAAGCTCCGCCGGACAGCGGTTTTTTTGCGAAATCCCCTTCTTTATAGCCGAAGAAAACGTAAACGATTATACATAGCAACCCGACGAGAACGAATATGTCGGCAACGTTTCCGACGCCGAAATTCTCTATCCCGAAAAAGGTTTTGAGGAAGGTATAGTCGATAAAATCGCGCACATAGCCGAAAGCGAGCCTGTCAACCAGGTTGCCTACTCCTCCGGCGACGATGGCGATGATGCCGTATCTGAACAGTTTGGGCGAATTCGGTCTCCACAAAAGAAGCGCAATGAGCGCGAACATCGCTATTGCGGTCACTGCGATAAGTCCTGTCGTCTTTCCGCCGAAAATGCCGAAAGACGCGCCGTCGTTGTGCACCTCTATAAGCTCGAAGATCCCGTCGTAAACGACATATCTCCCGCCTTCTTCTTTCAAAAAAGCAAACGCGAGCGGTTTTGAGATCAGGTCAACGGCAAGAAGCGCCGCAAAAAACAGCGCTTCGAAGATATATTTTTTGTATCTTTTGATTATGTCCGACATAGTCCTGCCTTGATTTTATTTGTATTTGTTGCGAAGCGACGCAGGTCCCTGGATCATAACGCCTTCGGGCGTAAACAGGAACATGTGATCGTTTATCCTTTGCTGCGCGCCGCCGAGAGCATAAATCGCGCCGCTGAGAAGGTCAAGTATCCTCTGAGAATCCTTATCCGATATTTTTGAAAAATCGATGATGATCGCCTGACGCTTCCTGAGCCCGTCGATGATCACACGCACATCGTCAAAAGACCTCGGCTCCGTGATTATCACGTTTCCCATAGCGGAAGGATCGACTTCTTCTTTTTTTGATCTTCCGAAGCCGAAAAACCCGCGTTTTTTCTTCTCTACCGGCTGAGCCTGAACGTTTTCGTAAGAAAAATCACGTTCGTCCTGAGGAGCGTAAGACTGCCCGGTAGTCCCCTGATAGCCGCCTCTGAAATCCTGCTGAGGATACCCCTGCGGATAGCCTTGCTGAGGATATTGCGGCTGAGAATAGCCGTTCTGACCGTAAGGCGGCCTCTGATAACCACCCTGCGGAGGATAACCCTGCGGCTGGGTATACGGCTGCTGTCCCTGATAAGGAGGTCTCTGACCGGGAGCATACGGCGGTCTTTGCCCCTGACCGTACGCACTCTGACCCGCAGGCGCGCCGCTTCTGTCGTACTGACCCGCTCCCTGCACAGAAGCCTGAGACGCTCTGCCGTAGCCGCTCTGAGGATATCCGCCCTGAGCGGGCTGACCGTAATCTCTGCGCGCGCCCTGAGCGTCGCCCTGACCGCGCTGCGGCATGACCGGAGTTCTGCGGCTGTTATTGGTGTAATAATCGTTCTCGTCGCTGTTGAACCTTCTTCTGTCGTTGTCGTCCATACCCTTACCTCTTACTTGTTTCTTTCACCGAACAGAATCCTGCCCGGCCTTACCATGTTCGAACCGCCGTATTCAATCGCGGGAGCGTAATCTCCCGACATTCCGCATGAGCATACGTCCGGCGATACGTTTCCGCCCCTCATTTTTTCCAGCCCCGCAAAAAGCGAAGCGAATTTTTTATAATAAGCTATCAGCGCAGCTATCTCGACGTTGGGCATAACGCTCATTATACCTTTCACGCGTATGCACGGATATTTTCTAAGCCCGTCCACAAAATAATACAGCTCTTCGGGCGCGACACCGCCTTTGCTGAGTTCACTCCCCATATTTATCTCAACGAGACAATCGGTGACGACGCCGTGCTTTGCGGATTGTTTCTCGATCTCGTCGGCAAGCGAATATCTGTCCAGAGAATGTATCAGCGCCGCCTTGCCGACGACGTATTTTACCTTGTTGGACTGAAGTTGCCCGATGATATGGTACTCAAGACCGTTGTCGGGATCGTATTTCTCAACAAACTCCTGCACCCTGTTTTCGCCCACTTCGGTAAGCAAGCTTTTTGCCGCAATAAAATCGATCAACTCTTTCGGCTGAGTTTTTGTCGCGGCTACAATTCTGACCTCTCTTGCCGCATTTGCAGAAAGTTTTGCCACTTCATCTTTGAAGTTTATTATGTTTTTCTCGATAATCTTTTCGTCCAGCATTGTACACCTTACATTGTAATGATAACACAAAAGCCAAAACAAGTAAAATATTTTATATAAAATAATAAAATTTATTGTACGAACTTGCGACGCATTATCTGAATGTCCGTCAGATAAAAATCCCGTATCAGGCAATACTGCGGATTCGCCCGAGTGTATTGCCCCGGTCTCCTTCCGCCGAACGATGTTAGATCCGGCAATCAGAAATGTCTGACGGCCTGTAAAAACGCAAGTATTTTCATTGAAACAGTATTACCCGTCAAACTGAACAACAGGGAAAACTCTTTTAAAATCAGCACTGGATAATCCATATTTTTTCATGCGGAAACAAAAGAAAAATTTGAAAAAAACGTACCCGTTCTGAAGAAAATTGAGACAAAACGTGTCGTGAAAAGGACTTTCAAATTTTTCAAAAAAACAACTGAAAACCCATGACGCAAATCTAAGTATCGGAGATATTAACCGATGTTCTTGCTGAAATCAGATTTGAGTCAAAAAATCCCGCAAAGTTATCAATTTTTGCGGGATATAGAAATATTATGGCTGTATATTAATATTTTTTGGCTTAATTTAGAATAATTTTTCGTCACAGAGACGCACCCAGTACGCCGTGTTCGTCTCTCTCCAACGTTACCTTGCTGACTGAAACCTCATATGCCACTCTTTCCTCGCTGATTCCGTCTCCCAGATTTTTCACATATTTTCTACTCTGGATCCTGCCGCTTACGCTGATCTTGCTGCCAACCGGCAACGTCTCCACAAACCTTGCGTTCCTGCCCCATAATATACATGGAATATAATCGGACTTGTTGTACGCTCTGTTGACTGCAAGAAGCACGTCGCATATCTCTCTTTTGAACGGAGTCGTTCTGTACACGGGCGGTTTGCAGATATACCCCGTAATGTCGATCTGATTGGGATTTTCAATTTCGCTTTCATCCACAACGTCTCTGACAAATGCGGTAAGCAGAAGCCTGGACCTCTCGCCTTCGGTCTTGTTGTAACTTCTGAACTGCCCCACTACACTCACCTTGTCTCCGACTTTTATCCCGTTCTGAGAGATCAGTCTGTCCGATATCGTCATCGGAATTGTATCTGTCTGATCTGAAAGCCTGGGCACGGTGATCATTGTCTCGTAAAACCCCTCTCCGAAAACCTCGTGGCTGTAAACCGGTTCTTTGCTTATTACACCGGTCAATTGCAATTTGTTGTTGTTCATCTGTTCGTAATTCATACGACCCTCCTGTTTATATGTCTTTCTCCGGCTTCAGCCGTCTTGACTTTTACGTAGTCTGCGCAATATCTATACGCTTCTTTCTGAATATTTCCGTTTCATGAGTTTTTATGCTGGATCCCGTTGTTGTCTATGTAATAATCTTCACGATATATCATTTCAGACACCGTAACCGGCTTGTAACCCGAGTTTATCAGATTGGCAAGCACAAGCGGCAAAGCCTCCAGTATATTGTCGCTGTTGTTATGAAACAGGATAATCGACCCGTTTTTTACGTTTTTCGTGACTCTTGACGTAATTTCAGTTGCTGAAAGTCCTTTCCAGTCAAGCGAATCCACGCTCCACTGTATCGTAGTAAGCCCCAGTTCCTGCGCCGTCTCTATCAACTCGTTGTCGTAGTCGCCGAAAGGTGGTCTGAAACACGTGGGTACCGCACCGGTCAGTTCAGCTACCTTGTCGTTTACGTAATTCAGCTCTTCTTTTATCCTTTCCTTATCCAGCTTGGACATCTGAAGATGATTGTTGCTGTGATTGCCGATCTCGCAACCGCTGTCATATATCGCCTTCGTCTCGTCCGGATACTTATCCAGCCAGAACCCCACAAGAAAAAACGTCGCTTTTACGTCGTATTTTTCAAGGATCTCAAGTATTTTCAGCGTTTTGTCCGCTCCCCATGCCGCGTCGAATGTCAGAGCGACAAGCTTTTCTTCTCCACAATCCACTCCGTAAACGGGAATTTTTCGGGTAGACCTGTTGGAAAAAACTGTTGCGAACGTCTCCGTGTTTACAATGAAGCCGCAAAGCACACAAAGAAGCATTACGACCGCAACAAATACCAAAGTAGACTTTTTAACTGAAAACACCATGTTTCCGGCTCCTTTTAATATATCACTTAAGATTTGGCGAATTTTGTAATAATTTGCCGATTTACGTATTATTTTGACAAGTCTGCGTCTTCTCAAAAAAGTTTATGCATTATATTTCGCATATAGAA
>CALWKT010000045.1 GCA_944381335.1 uncultured Christensenellaceae bacterium | reverse complement strand
TCTTTTTTTTATACGAATGTCTTCATTTTATTCTTATGTGGACGTCTATTTATGTGGACGTCTTTTAACTCAAACGTCATCTTATTATACGAATGCCTTCTTTTATACTAACGTCTTTTTATGCTGCGGTAGTCAGAGACGCGATAAAGCGTTTATACAATATTCGCTTTATCTGCAAATATGCGTTTTATCTACACAAGTACAATATTTTTCAGCAAAGCGACAAAACGGTTCAGGACGTTTCCGGCGCAAAAAAAAGCGCGGCTGCAAGCCGCGCTTTGTCTTCATGGCATGTCAGTCTAAGTTCTCTTTCAAAGCTTTGACGGTGGCGTTGGCGTCCTTGCAATAGACGCCGCCGATGCTGTTTGCATATTCAGGCGTTATCACCGCTCCGCCTACCAGCACCGGAACGTCGGGATATTTTTCTCTGACGATCCTGATCGTTTCAGCCATATTCTGCGCGGTGGTCGTCATCAGCGCGGAAAGACCGAGAACGCACGGATAGTTGCTCTCCACTGCGTCAAGAACGACCTTGTAGTCCACGTCTCTGCCGAGGTCCACGACCTTGTAGCCGTAGTTGGACACGACCGCCTTGACTATGTTCTTGCCTATGTCGTGAATGTCGCCCTTGACCGTTGCCAGCACGAAACGTCTGTCGCTCTGCGTCGTCTCGCCGCCTTTCATCTTTTCCTCGAGCGCGGAGAACGCCTGCTTTGCGCTTTCTGCCGCCGCTATCAGTTGGGGCAGGAAGATCACTCCCCTCTCGTACAGGTCGCCGACCACGTCGAGCGCGGGGATTATATGTTTTGCCGCTACTTCGAGAGGCGGCATTTCTTCAAGAAGCCTTTGAGCGGTCTCTCTCGCCGCGCCGCCCATGCCGCCTACGATGGCGCGGGTCATATCCGGCGCGCCGCTCTCTTTGAAATCAGGAGTTTTTATTTGCGAAGTCTTCGCGGCGTAAGCGATATATGCGTCTGTTGCGCCCTCTTTGCCGAGAAGGAAATCGCGCGCATAGCCTCTGCCTTCAATCCTGGTCAGAGACGGGTTGATGATGGCAAGGTCAAGCCCGGCGTCCTTTGCCATGCTTAAGAAAGTCGCGTTTATCTCCTCTCTCAAAGGCATGCCGAAAGACACGTTGCTGACCCCGAGAATGGTGCCTGCGCCAGTCTTTTTTATCTCTCCGAGCGCTCCCACGGTGCAAAGCGCGCTTCCCTTTTCAGCAGATTCAGCCATAGTCAGCGTGTCAACGTAGACGTCTTCTTTCGCTATCCCGGCTTTAAGACATTGCGAAACCAGCGTTTTTCCGATCTCCACTCTGCCGTCGACCGTGGAAGGGATCCCGTTTTCGTCCAGCGCAAGACATACCACTGCCGCGCCGTATTTCACTGCAAGCGGAAGAACGGATTCCACGCTGCTTTTCTTGCCGTTCACGCTGTTGATCAGCGCCTTGCCGTTGTAACGTCTCAGCGCCGCTTCAAGCACTTCCGGGGACGAGCTGTCTATGACGAGCGGACGGGAAACAACTTTTTGCAGCCCTTCTACGACCCTGATCATATTTGTCTTTTCGTCGGTGCCGTTCAGCCCCACGTTGACGTCAAGAATATCTGCGCCCGCCTGAGACTGTTCTATGCCCTGAGCCAGGATGTAATCGAAATTCCCCTCTCTAAGCGCCGCCTGGAACTTCTTTTTGCCGGTCGGGTTTATCCGCTCTCCGACAACTTTCATGCCGTCTATTATCACGGTGGAAGTGGAGGAACTGAGCGCGCGCACAGGCTTGTAAGGCTGCCTTGCGACCTTGCCGGTCGTCTCTTTTGCGAGCAGTCCGACGTATTCTGGATCAGTGCCGCAGCAACCGCCGAGAATGTTCACGCCGAGCGCGTGGATTTTGTTCATCGCGTCGACGAACTGTCTTTTGTCTATGTCGTAGACCGTCCTGCCGTTCTCGAACCTGGGCATGCCGGCGTTGGGTTTTATGAACACGGGAAGAGGCGTGCACGCAAGAAGCTTCTCAGCCATCGGGAGCATCTCTACCGGACCGAGCGAACAGTTGATCCCCACCGCGCTTACGCCCATGCCGGAAATTATGCGCGCAAAACTTTCAACGTCCGTGCCGAACGCGCTCCTGCCGTTCTTTTCAAATGACATGGACAGCATTACCGGAAGAGAGCTGTTTTCTTTCGCCGCGAGCAAGGCTATGCGCGCGTCCGCGATATCCGTCATCGTCTCGATCACGATCAGATCCGTCTCGTCAGCCGCCGCGCGTATCACAGCCGCGTAATTTTCGTACGCCTCGTCAAAACTTATGCCGCCTTCTCCGATCAGCTTGCCGAGCGGACCCACGTCAAGCGCCACGTACGCTCTGCCCGCCGCCGCCTTTTTCGCGATCGCGACCGCCGCTTTCACGACAGCCTGCGTTTCTCCGCCCAGTTTGAGCGGGTTTGCGCCGAACGTGTTGGTATATATGACGTCGCTTCCCGCTTCCACGTAATCACGGTGCACGGAAAAGACCGTGTCCGGATCTTCCAGGTTGAGTCTCTCCAGCCGGTATCCCGCCGGTGCGCCGCTTCTTTCCGAAAGCAGACTTCCCGTCGCTCCGTCAAGTATGAGTTTTCTTGAAAAATCAATCACTGCATATACCTCCGTCGCAACAGCCGTATCTTGAGCAGGCTTCGCAACGCTTTTTCTGTTTTCCGCTTCTCCCTATCCCGGCGATCGCAGTGACCGTCTTTGACGGGATCATCATTCCGCCGGAAGTCAGACGCACTCCGAGGAACTTGTCCGCCTTCAGCGCCTCTATGAACTCAACCTGAAGCGCAAGCGGCAGATCTCCGTATCCGCAAGAAAAACGGCTCGTCAACGACAGCCCTTTTTCTTCCACTCTCTTTCTCTGCGCGTTCTCAAGCTCGTCGCAATAAGCGTCCACCCACAGACCGGCGCACAGATCGACCGCATAAGCCAGGGTCAGATCGCTCAGTTTGAGTCTTTCAACGGCTCTGTCCACTTCCGCGCCGATCGTAGCGCAGAAATAGTAAACGGCGTCAGACCCTTCAAGCAGATCCGCAATGTCTCTGCCGGGCAGTTCAAGCATGGTATTTTCCACTCTGATGGTGCCGTTTTCTCTGATCAGCCGCGCGCTGGCTTCTACGCATTTTTCCTGCGCGCAAGCCGCGACTTCCGCTATCGCGCGTTCAGCAAGCGCGAGCGCGTCGCCGCCGTTGCCGAGATATTTCGCAAGATCTTCTGCGGATATCACTTTCTGTCTCCTTCAAACGCGTTGAACACCGCGCGCGCCACGTCGCCCTTGTTCATCGTATACAGATGTATGCCCCTGACGCCGTTGTCGATCAGATCGCGTATCTGCCCTATCGCGTAATCTATCCCCGCTTTGTACAGATCCGCGCCCTGATAGTTCGCGCAGATCTTGGCAAACGCCGTCGGGATCTGAACTCCGCACATTGAAACTATCCTTTCGACCTGCTGTACGCTGGTTATCGGCATGATGCCTGCCGAAACCGTCGCTTTGATTCCCTTTTTCTGCGCCTTTTCCGCAAAATCGTAAAAAGTCGCGTTGTCAAAGAAAAGCTGGGATACGAGATGAGACACGCCGCATTCCGTCTTGAGTTTTATCATGTCGAGATCCGCGTCCAGGCTCTTCGCCTCGGGATGACCTTCAGGATAGCACGCGCCGAGAAGCTCGAACTGAGGATAATGTCCGCTTATGTATTCCGCAAGCTCATTGGCATGGTGAAAATCGTAAAACTTACTGCCTTCAACAATGTCTCCGCGCAAGGTCAGGATGCTCTTGACCCCCTTGCGGCTGAGCATCTGCAAGCGTTCTTCCAGAAGCTCAGTGGTCATGTTCACCGCAGTCATATGCGCGACCGCAGTCATATCGAACGCGTCGATGACAACGCTGGCGACGTCAGCCGTAGTCATTCCGCCGCTGCCGCTCGCGCCGTACGTGATGGACACGTAATCCGGGTTGAGAGGCTTTATCTCCTTGAGCGCTCTTATAACGCCCTCAAGCATCCCGTTTTTCTTGGGCGGAAACACTTCAGCAGACATGACGAGTTTTTTGCTTTCGAAAAGTTCTCTTATATACATAATTCTTTACCTCGCGTATCGCGCGTATATATTATTACTATAATAACACACATTTTGCCGATAATCAATGAGAAATCCGCAGTACGGCAACAGGACAAACTTTGCTTTCCCCGTGGGTTTCACTACGCGCCGGCGACCACTGCTCCCGCAGTATCGGATAAACTCCGTCAAACCAAATAAGTAACAATACGCGAAGCGACCAATGCTCTGGTCACTATCGGATAAACGCTTGACTAGTGAAGTAAGTAACAACACGCGCCAGTTACTACTGCTCCCGCCTATATCGGATAAACGCTTGTCTGGTGAAGTAAGTAACAACACGCGCCAGCTACTACTGCTCCCGCCACGCGGGTGACTAAGGGGCAACCGAAAAACTCGGTTGCCCCTCAGCCAGTTGTGTGTAGATTTGGGATTTGGTTACCCTATTAAATAGGCTTATATGGAATTCGTATATGCGTAATATTCGCCGCCGTTGATATTTGGTTACCCTATTAAATAGGCTTATATGGAATTATGCTGTGGGATTTCTCCCGGATAAGTCTTGTTATTCTGCGTCGGCGCCGTTGCCGTTGCCGTGCTGATACTTCCACTCGAACCTGCCCTGCTTAGCCTGAGCGAGGAATTCCTCTGCGTCCTTCTTCGCGCTTTCGACCGCGGTGTTGTAGATGGTCTGAGCGGAAGAAATGATGTCGTTGGAAGCCTGCACGTAGGTCTTTGCTTCTTCAAGCTCTTCTGCGGTCAGATCCTCTTCTATCTTCTGAATCGTCTCGTCGCGCTTGCCTTCAAGGTAAGTCACCACGGTTCTTACGTCGTCTATCGTCAGGTCTCCGAGGCTGTCCACGAACTCGAACACGTCGCTGCCGAGATTTTCAACGTCCGCAAGGATCTTTCTGATCTGGGTTGCATACTCTTCGGGGAGCGAGTTGATATACTCGTCGACCTCAGCCTGGAAGCCGTTGATGTAAGTTTCCAGCTCGGGCAGTTCGGCTTTGATCTGATTGTAAACCTCTGCGCTCATGTTCTTCAGAGTTCTGTCGATGTACGCCTCAAGGCTTTCAAGGGTTATCTTGCCGTTTTCGTCGGTCACTGCCGCGTCGACTTCACTCTTTTCGACTCCGAGAATGTCTGCGATCTTCTGAGTGTCAACGTTGGAGAGAGCTTTATCCGCATAATTCATCGTGAGTTCGATAACGTCGAGAGTGTAGTCGACGGACACCGCCGCTATGCTGTACGCCGCATAGACCGCGCCGTAATTGACAGGATGTTTGAGTACGTGAGCTACGTAGTACGCAGTCCATGCCGCGCCTTCTGCGGTCGTCTTTGCTATCTCGAAAGCTTCGTTCGCCTGAGCTACCGCGAGGTTGTACGCCTCTGTTGCGTACGGCTCGATCTTTTCGTAGCAGGTGTTGAGTTTTTCGATCAGGTCCTCGTTGTCGAGCGAAGCCGCGTATTCGAGGGTCACGCCGTCGTCGTTGGCGACAAGTTCGCTGACCAGCTTGAATTTGCCTACGCTCATGTTCTGGATCGCGCTGACGTTGGGGTATTTACCCTTTACGTACTCAAGCTGTCTTTCAAGAGAAAAACTTGCGCCCGTGTTGATATTTACTGATATATTCGCCTTGTCTGCCTCAGCCTGGAACGCGCCTTCCACAATGTCGCCCACTTTTGCTTCGGCTTCTGCGGAACCGTTGCCCGCGACTACGTTCACGTTCACGCCGCTGTTCTCTTCAGTGAGATATCCGCATTCGACCGCGAGATTGGCGATCAGCCGGAAAGCTTCTTCCGCCGTCTTGCCCACGACCACTTCGCCGTAAAGCATGATCTGCGCGTCCTCGTTGGCAGCCTCTACAGATTCAACCTTGCCTTCCTCGTCAATAACCATATTGAGAGAAGGATTGATATCCACGCTTACAAACGTTTTGCCGTCCTCTTTGCCGTTCGTATTTACGCACCCGACAAACGCCGTGCACATAAGCGCCGCTACAAGAACCACTGCCAGTATCGCGCATATTTTCTTCATCATCGTACCCTCCTTGGGATTTCGTTCGTATATTAAACAACGGCATATCGGGTTTTATTGGATAAAAAATCAAAAAAATAATAAAATTTTTAAACGTGCTTTTTACAATATAAAAAACGCGTCTGCGCAAAACGGATATTTTCAAATATAGATATTGAAAGTCGGCTTCTGCCCGTGTTTTTCTTTGCGTACATCACAAAAACAAAAAAGTCGGGGACGTAAGGAAAAACACGGAAAGCAAAAGAATGTATTTTTTTGTGCAGACGCGACGAAAGGCGCAGGCAATACTCTTGCGGTATTGTCAAGTCTTCCAACAAAGTCTGCGCGGAAAAAGTCGACTTTTGCCCGTGTTTTTCTTTGCGTACACGACAAAAAAACTAATACTCTGTTTGTTGCGGATCAAAAAGCGGAGAATCGAAAAACTCTTTAAGGCTTATCCCAAGCCCGTCGCAAATTGCGGAAACGGTGGATAGTTTTACGGTGCAAGCCGATTTCATCATCGTAAGCAAAGACCTGTTCAGCGCACTTTTTTCAGCAAGGCGGTATCTCGTCATACCGTATTCTTTGCACGACTCGTCTATTCTCGCATTTACCGCTTCAATAAGTAGCATACATTCCCCCGTCGTTGTTTAACTGCTTTAATGATACAACATTCGACCTTCTTTTACAAGCTCGAATTTCCACCTTTTGCAGCTTAATATAAAGCCAAAAATCCGTCGAGGAAGGAAAGAAAGTTGAACAAACATTAAATTATTATCCGTAATTATTTCCCCGCAAGAAAAAGAAAATTGTCGGGGCGGGGTGGAGAAATTTTGAAAGCAAAACTGAAGATTTTTTTGTCTGTACAAGGCGATTGCCGCAGCTAATACTCTTGCGGTATTAGCAAGGCAATTAACGCCGTACAATCGAAAAAACG
>CALWKT010000044.1 GCA_944381335.1 uncultured Christensenellaceae bacterium | reverse complement strand
CGTCTGCATACCGCGCGTTCGAGAAACGATCAGGTCGCGCTCGATCTCAGGATGTACCTGAGAGGGCAGATAGACGTGATCGTCGGAATGATAAAAGAGCTGATCGCCGCGCTTGTGAAAAAGGCGGAAGAAAATCTTGAGACGGTCATGCCGGGCTATACGCACCTCCAGAGGGCGCAACCGATCACTTTCGCGCACCATCTTATGGCGTACGTCGAGATGTTCAAGCGCGATATGGTCAGGATGTTCAACTGTTTTTCGCTGATGAACGAATGTCCGCTCGGCTCGGGCGCGCTTGCGACGACGACCTATCCGATAGACAGGGAGTTCACCGCAAAGCACCTCGGCTTCGACAATCCGACGTATAACAGCTTAGACGGAGTGAGCGACCGCGACTACGCGATTGAACTCGCAAATGACATTGCGATCTGTATGACGCACCTTTCCAGGCTTTCGGAGGAGATAGTCTTGTGGAGCAGCTGGGAGTTCAAGTTCATTGAACTTGACGATGCATACGCGACCGGTTCCAGCATAATGCCTCAGAAGAAGAATCCCGACATCTGCGAACTTATCCGCGGCAAGACGGGACGCGTACAGGGCAATCTGACGACCCTCCTGACGATGATGAAAGGACTGCCGCTTGCTTACAACAAGGATATGCAGGAAGACAAAGAGGCGATATTCGACAGCGTGGACACGGTGAAGCTGTGTCTTTCGACGATAAAGCCGATGCTCGAAACGATGACCGTAAACAAGGAAAACATGAAGAAGGCGGGCGAAAAGGGCTTTATCAACGCGACGGACTGCGCGGATTATCTGGTAAAGAAAGGTCTCGCTTTCCGCGACGCATACAAAATCGTCGGCACGCTTGTCGGAATTTGCGTTGAGAAGGGCACAACGCTTGACAAACTGGACATTGCCGAGTATAAAAAGATATGCGACGTTTTCGAGGACGACGTCTACGAGGCGATAGACCTCGCTACCTGCGTCAAAGGGCGCAATGTGACCGGCGGTCCCGCCCCCGAAGCTGTGAAAAAGCATATAGAACTCATAAAGAATACCGTTCTCAAAGAGGAGAAGTAATGATAAAAGTTGGAATAGTGGGCGCGACGGGATACGCGGGCGTTGAACTCGTAAGGCTGTTGCAGACTCACCCTGAAGCGGAAATAACGGGAATCAGTTCCGTCAGCTACGAAGGCAAGAGCATAAGCGAAGTGTACCCCAATCTTTACGGGATATGCGACGACAAACTCGAAACGGAGGACGCGCTGATCGGAAAAAGCGATATAATATTTGCTTCGCTCCCGCACGGACTCAGTGAAAAACTGGCGAAAAAGTGCGTTGAAAAAGGCGTAAAACTCATCGACCTGGGTGCAGATTTCAGACTGGACAGCGCTGAAGAATATACGAAGTGGTACGGCAAGACGTACGAAGAAAAGGAACTGCACGAAAAGAGCGTGTACGTAATCCCGGAACTCATGCGCGCACAGTATGACGGTCAGCCGATAATCGGCAATCCCGGCTGCTATCCGACGAGCATTGCGCTCGGGCTCGCTCCGCTGATAAAGAGCGGGATAGTCTGCGACAACGGCATTGTGATAGACAGCAAATCGGGCGTTACCGGCGCGGGCAGAGGGCTTGCCGACAACACGCATTATCCCAACTGCAACGAGGCGTTTTCGCCGTACAAGGTCGCTTCTCACAGGCATACGCCCGAGATCGAGCAGACGCTGTCAAAGCTAGCGGGAAAGAAGGTCAACGTGACGTTCGTGCCGCATCTGCTCCCCGTCAACAGAGGCATAATCTCCACCATGTACGTTTCTCTGACTCAGGCAGTCGGCGCGGATGAGCTTCATTCTCTGTATGAAAAATTTTACGCGCGCGAAAAGTTCGTACGCGTACTGCCTCTCGGCAAAGTAGCCAACCTGCGCGACGTGAAATTCAGCAACTATTGCGACGTCTCCGTTCATGCGGACGAGCATACGGGCAGAGCCGTCATCGTTTCCGCGATAGACAACATGGTCAAAGGCGCGGCAGGTCAGGCGATTCAGAATATGAACATTATGTTCGGCTTAAAGGAGGATTGCGGTCTGGATTTCGTTCCGCCCGCGTTTTAAGATGAAGGATATACTCGGAGGCATTTGCGCGCCCAAGGGCTTCAGGGCAAGCGGCGTGCATTGCGGAATAAGAAAGAATAAAGAAAAGCGCGACTTAGCGCTCATTGTCAGCGACGTGAAGGGCGCGGCGGCGGCGGTCTATACGACCAACAAGGTCAAGGGCGCGCCGATTGCGGTGACCGGAAGCAATATCGCGGACGGCTACGCTCAGGCGGTGATCTGCAACAGCGGCAACGCCAACACCTGCAATGCGGACGGAGAAGTTAAGGCGGCAAGAATGTGCGAGCTGACCGCCGAATATGCCGGCGTGGACGCAAAGGACGTGATCGTAGCTTCTACGGGCGTCATCGGGCAGATACTTCCGATCGAACCGATAGAAAACGGTATGAACGCCCTTGTGGAAGGGCTGTCTTACGACGGCTCGGCAAACGCCGCGGAAGCGATAATGACGACCGATACCGTCAAAAAGGAGTTTGCATGCGAGTTTTCTTTAGGCGGCAGGATCTGCCGTCTCGGAGCGATCGCAAAGGGAAGCGGAATGATACATCCCAATATGGCGACTCTGCTTTGCTTCCTGACGACGGACGCGGCAGTTGCGCCCGAGGCGCTCCATACCGCGCTTTACGACGTGATACAGGACACACTGAACATGGTCAGCATAGACGGCGACACATCGACCAACGACATGGTTTCCGTGATAGCCAACGGCAAGGCGGAAAACGTGCTCATCGAAAAGGCTGAAGGCGAGGATTACGAGACTTTCAAGGCGGCTTTATATCATATCATGGTCAAGGTTTCCCGCGCGATAGCAAAGGACGGCGAAGGCGCGACGAGGCTTATGGAGTGCAAGGTCTCGGGAGCGAAAGACAAGACGACGGCGAAGGTGATCGCAAAGAGCGTCGTATGCAGCAGTCTTCTCAAGGCTGCGATATTCGCGTCAGACGCAAACTGGGGCAGGATCCTTTGCGCGATCGGATATGCGGACGCGGAGTTCGACATTGCGAAGATCGACGTTGATCTTTCTTCGTCCAAGGGCGTTATCGCGGTATGCAGAGGCGGCAACGGCGTGGAGTTCAGCGAGGAAAAGGCAAAAGAGATCCTTCTCGAAGACGAAGTGCAGATACTCGTAAGATGCAACGACGGCGAGGCTGAAGCCGTAGCCTGGGGTTGCGATCTGACTTACGATTACGTAAAGATAAACGCGGATTACAGAACCTGAGGTGGATATGGACATTTCAACAAAAGCTCAGATATTAAGCGACGCGATGCCTTACATCCAGAAATACGACGACAACGTAGTCGTGGTAAAGTACGGCGGCAACGCGATGCTCAACGAAGAACTCAAGAACGCGGTGATGCGCGACATTGTGATGCTGTCGCTTATCGGCGTAAAAGTCGTGCTCGTGCACGGCGGCGGACCCGAAATCAGCGATATGCTCAAAAGAGTGGGCAAGGAAAGCAGGTTCATCGGCGGTCTGCGTTATACCGACGAGGAGACCGCTGAGATAGTCCAGATGGTACTTGCCGGCAAGATCAACAAAAACCTGGTCGGCATGCTCACCCGTCACGGCGGCAAGGCGCGCGGCTTCTGCGGCATAGACGGCAATATGTTCGTGTGCAGGAAGGCAAAGGGAGAGCAGGACCTCGGTTTTGTCGGAGAGATAACCGAAGTCAACGCTCAGCCCGTGCTGGATGCGTTGAACAACGGATATATTCCGGTCGTCGCCAGCGTCTCTTCGGACGCAGACGGCAACATTTACAACGTCAACGCGGACACGGCGGCGGCGAGGGTAGCGGCGGCGCTCAAGGCGGAGAACCTGATCCTGATGACGGACATCAGAGGTCTTCTGATGGACAAGAACGACGAAAGCACGCTGATAAGCGAGGTCAATGTAAGCGACGTTCCTTCGCTTAAAAAGAAAGGCGTGATCGGCGGCGGCATGATCCCTAAAGTCGACTGTTGCGTGGAAGCGGTAAGGCGCGGCGTAAGACAATCTATAATAATCGACGGCAGGATCCCTCATGCGATACTTATAGATATGCTGACAAGCGAAGGCGTGGGCACGCTTTTTAAATAAGACAATGGATATAAAACAGACTGACAAACAATACGTAATGGGCACTTACAACCGTTTCGACCTGCTTATCGCGGCGGGCGAAGGCTGTTATTGCTTCGACGAAACCGGCAAGAGATATATCGACCTTACCAGCGGCATAGGCGTCAACTGCCTGGGATACTGCGACAGGGAGTGGGCGGACGCGGTTGCAGAACAGGCGCACACGCTCAGCCACACGTCCAACCTCTTTTATACGGAGCCTTGCGTAAAGCTTGCCAAGACGCTGTGTGAACGCACGGGCGCGAAAAAGGTATTCTTCGCCAACAGCGGCGCCGAAGCGAACGAAGGCGCGATCAAGGTCGCGAGAAAGTATTCCTTTGACAAATACGGCAGCGGCAGAAATACCGTGATAACGCTGAAGAACTCGTTCCACGGCAGGACGATCACCACGCTTGCGGCGACGGGTCAGGACGTGTTCCACAACTACTTTTTCCCGTTCACCGAAGGCTTCAGATACGTCGAAAGCGGGAATATGGACGCGCTCAGGGAGCAGTTTGACGACAGCGTATGCGCCGTGATGATAGAATTTATTCAGGGCGAAGGCGGCGTGATACCTCAGGACAAGGATTATATAACGGCGCTCAGGAGTTTTTGCGAAGAAAAGGACGTGCTTCTAATCGCGGACGAAGTGCAGACGGGCGTCGGCAGAACGGGTAAGTTCCTTGCAAGCGAAAACTACGGGATCACTCCCGACATCACGACTTTTGCAAAGGGGCTCGGCGGCGGTCTCCCGATAGGCGCGGTCGCGGTTTACGGCAAGGTGGAAAGCGTGATGGGCTTTTCCTCTCACGGCAGTACTTTCGGCGGAAACCCGATAGTCTGCGCAGGCGCGCTCAAAGTCATGGAGAGAATCGACGACGCTTTTCTCGCGGACGTGGTAAAAAAAGGAGAGTACGCGCGCAAAAAACTTGTAGGCGCAAAGGGCGTTGAAAGCGTTACCGGCGCGGGACTCATGATCGGGATCAAGCCGACGGACAAGAAGTCTGCGGACGTAGTTAAAATGGGCATAGAGCGCGGCGTACTTATGCTGACCGCTAAGGACAAGATAAGGCTGCTTCCCCCGCTCACTATCACGGAAAGTCAACTTGACGAAGCGCTGGACGTACTGCTGAGTATCCTCGCGGAATAAAGGAGAAAATATGAAACATTTACTTAAAATGCTCGATCTTAGCAAAGAAGAGATCTTTTCCATCCTCAACCTTGCCGATCAGCTCAAATTCAATCAGAAACACAACATCCCCCACAAGCACCTTGAAGGCAAGACGCTGGGCATGATCTTCCAGAAAGCGTCGACGAGAACAAGGGTGTCTTTCGAGACGGGCATGTATCAGCTGGGCGGGCAGGCGATCTTCCTGTCGTCCAACGATCTTCAGATAGGAAGAGGCGAGCCGGTGCAGGATACCGCGCGCGTTCTTTCCAGATACCTCGACGGCATCATGATCAGGACGTTCGCTCAGCAGGAAGTGGAAGATCTTGCGAAATACGGCTCGATTCCGATAATAAACGGACTCACGGACTTCGCTCACCCCTGCCAGGTGCTTGCAGATCTCATGACGATAAGAGAATATAAAGGCGCGTTCGACACGCTCAAATTCTGCTATATCGGCGACGGAAACAATATGGCGAATTCGCTGACCGTAGGCTGCCTCAAAATGGGCATGAAGGTCTCTCTCGGTTGCCCGAAGGACTATTCGCCGGACAAGCAGGTTCTCGACTTTGCGAAAGAGTACGGCGACAAGTTCGAACTGACCGACGATATCTTCGCGGCGGCTAAGGACGCCGACGTGATCTACACCGACGTCTGGGCTTCCATGGGTCAGGAGAAAGAAAGAGAACTGAGAGCAAAAGCGTTCAAAGGCTTTTGCGTGGACGCCAAGCTGATGGCGGTGGCGAAACCCGACGCAATGGTGATGCACTGCCTGCCCGCTCACAGAGGGGAGGAGATCAGCGAAGAGGTTTTCGAGTCGCATCCCGAAATATTCGACGAAGCGGAAAACAGACTGCACGCACAGAAAGCCGTGCTTGTCAAACTTCTGGGCTGAAATGCGATATATCTGCGATATAGAGAATAAAAAATTCAAAGGTCTGAGACTTTGCCGCGCTGAACTTTGCGATTACGGCAAAGTCTTTTCCTTTCTGGACGAGTGCAGAAACGCGCTGGACAAGATAGAGTTTTTTTACCCGTACAAGGAAGAGGAGCTCAGAGAGGTGCTTGAAACGGGATACTTCATGTGCGCGCTGGACGGAGAAGATATCGTTGCGACGTGCGCGGTCGATCTTGACGAGGAATACGCAAAAACGCTAGCCGACGTAATCAGAAAAGGCTCCGGAGGGAAAGAGGACGTTCAACAGGCATACGAAGCGAGCGGGCTTATGGTAAGAGAGGATCACCGTGGCGCGGGACTGGCATCTTATATGCTTTCAAAGGCTGTCGAGTATGCAAATATGCATAAAATCAATCTTTGCGGAGTTGTTTTTTACACAAACAAAGCCAGTATTGCTACGTTTTTCGGCAAAAAATTCTTACTTAGCGCAATATACGAGCCAATAAATGGCTATAAATTTGTATATTTATTAAAAAAATTCAATTTTCACTATTCAAAGCCGGAAATATATGGTAAAATAGAAATAACGGAAGCCGGAGCGCTGAACTCCGCATTGCAAAAGGGTTTGCAGGGGTTCGGGCTTGAAGGCGATTCGTTGCTGATAGCGGAAATAGGCCGTGAGGCTTAAATAAAACAAGAGGGCGAAAGCCCGAGGAGGAAATTGTATGAATAAAAGTGAATTGATCGCTGCTGTCGCTGAAAATGCAGACGTGACCAAAGAAGTTGCCGGAAAGTGCCTTGACGGCGTTATCGCTGCAATCGCTGACGCGCTCAAGAACGGCGAAGAAGTTGCGCTCGCAGGCTTCGGTAAATTCGAGGTTAAGGAAAGAGCAGAGAGACAGGGCGTCAACCCCGCAACCGGTGAAAAGATCACCATCGCGGCAAGCAAGGCTGTTTCTTTCAAAGCAGGCAAGACCCTGAAGGACAGTCTGTAATATTTAATCGACAGAAAAAATCGGAGAGCTCAGGCTCTCCTATTTTTTTTGTCTTGCAAACGTTGCCGTCGTCACAATTTCCTCATCTTCCTTGCACTGAAAAAAGGGGGATGACGGGCTGATTTGTTCCGCAAGCGTAGACGGCGTGAAAAAAGAATAATTATGCGTATAAAAGTATAATTTAAAGTTAATATCCGTATGTGAATTTTAAAAACAAAAATCGCTGCGCATAACAGAAAGGAGGGGGTGCGTATCGTGCGCAGACGGTCAACGTAAAAAAAAGAGGAGGCGATCGCCGCCCTCCGGTTGCGTTTCGGGGAAAAGAGCGCCGCGGATTTCAGAGTGGAAATTTTAGCGCAGACACAATATGTTGTTTTTACAAAATTTAACATATACAAAATGTTGCATTTTGTCAAAACCTGTGTTACAATGTGTTTGCAATAGAAAGATAGCTGTGCGACTGACGGATATACATAGTTTACTATGGTGGAGCACAGCGGTTTATGTCGACCGTCTGGGCAAAAAAACAATAAAAAGTCCCGGCGGCATTTTTATTTTCCGGGGACAAAGGAGTATTTATGAACAGCGAATGGCAGGGTTTCAAAAAGGGTAACTGGTGCAAAAAGATAGACGTCAGAGATTTTATCGTCAGGAATTACACCCCTTACGGCGGAGACAGATCTTTCCTCAGCGGTCCGACAGAAAGGACGTCAGAACTCAAGGCAAAAGTGGACGAACTTCTGGTGAAGGAAGCAGAGAAGGGAGTGCTTGACGTAGATACTGAAAACGTCGCTTCGATTCTTTCTTTCGCACCCGGCTATATCGACAAGGAAAAGGACATCATCGTCGGACTTCAGACGGACGCTCCTCTCAAACGCGCGATCAATCCGTTCGCGGGAAAGAGAATGAGTGAAAAAGCCTGCGAAGCTTACGGATATAAGATGTCTGATCTGATCAGGACGGAATTCAGATACCGCACCACGCACAACGACGGCGTGTTCCGCGTGTATACCGACGAAATGAGAGCGGCAAGACACGTCGGAGTCATAACCGGGCTTCCCGACGCATATGCGAGAGGCAGGATAATCGGCGACTACCGCAGGATCGCGCTTTACGGCATGGACTACCTGATCGAGTGCAAGAAGGCGGACAAGAAAGAGCTGGGGAAAAACGATATGACGGCTGAGAACATCCAGCTTATCGAGGATGTGCAGAAGCAGCTTGAGTTCATGGCTCAGCTCAAAGATATGGCGGCGCAGTACGGCTGCGACATTTCGCGCCCTGCGGCTGATGCAAGAGAAGCGGTACAGTGGCTGTATTTCGGCTATCTCGGCGCGGTAAAGGAACAGAACGGCGCGGCGAACTCGATCGGAAGGATATCCACATTCCTTGACATTTATTTTGAAAGAGACATAAAGAAAGGCATACTGACAGAGCAGGGCGCGCAGGAAATAATGGACGACCTCGTACTCAAACTCAGGCTGGTCAGACATCTGCGCACGCCGGAATACAACGACCTGTTCGCGGGGGATCCCACATGGGTCACGATGTCGGAAGGCGGCATGTGCGAGGACGGCAGACCCATGGTCACCAAGAACTGCTTCCGCGTTCTTCAGACGCTTTACAACCTGGGAAGCAGTGCGGAGCCCAACATCACCGTGCTGTGGTCTCAGGGATTGCCGCAGGGCTTCAAGGATTTCTGCGCGAAGGTCTCGATCGACACCGATTCGATCCAGTACGAGAACGACGACGTTATGCGCCCCGTTTTCGGCGACGATTACGCGATCGCGTGCTGTGTGTCGGCAATGAAAGAGGGCAAGCAGATGCAGTATTTCGGCGCGAGATGCAACCTCGCGAAAGTTCTTCTGATGGCGCTCAACGGAGGCAAGGACGAGATTTACGGCATCCAGGTCGCGCCCGAAGGAAAGGTATTCGACGAGGGCGTACTCAATTACGACGAAGTTCTGAAGGCGTACAAGAAGTATATGAAGTGGATGGCGAAGCTGTACGTCAACACGCTCAACATAATCCACTACATGCACGATAAATACGCGTACGAAAGACTGATGATGAGCCTGCACGACACTCACGTCGAAAGACTTATGGCGTTCGGCATATGCGGACTCAGCGTGCTTGCAGACAGCCTCAGCGCGATCAGGTACGCAAAGGTGAAGGCGGTCAAGGACGAGAGGGGGCTCATCACCGATTTCGTGACCGAGGGAGATTTCCCCAAGTACGGCAACGACGACGACAGAGTGGACAAGATCGCTCAGTGGATCGTCGAGAGTTTCTACAAAGAGTTGATCAAGACGCCGGCATACAGGGGAGCGAAACACACCCTTTCCATTCTGACGATAACGTCCAACGTGGTTTACGGCAAGAAGACGGGGTCCACTCCCGACGGAAGAAAACGCGGAGAG
The DNA here is from genome assembly GCA_944381335.1 of uncultured Christensenellaceae bacterium. Next base: position 14,221 of record CALWKT010000044.1, on the reverse strand, counting down.
CCGTTCGCTCCCGGAGCGAACCCGATGCACGGCAGAGACTGCGAAGGCGCGCTTGCGAGCCTCAATTCCGTTGCCAAACTGGATTACGGATGCTGCCGAGACGGCATATCCAACACCTTCTCGATCACTCCCGACACTCTCGGAGAAAGCGAGGAGGACAGGATAGCCAAGCTGACCACGATGCTTGACGGCTATTTTGCGCAGGACGCGCATCACCTGAACGTTAACGTTCTGCATCGTCAGAAGCTGATCGACGCGATGAACAACCCGTCTCTCTATCCCAACCTTACGATCAGGGTGAGCGGATACGCGGTCAACTTCAACAAGCTGAACAGAAATCAGCAGCAGGAAGTCATCAACCGTACTTTCCACGAGAGATTCTGAGTACCGATATGTCTAAAATCCAACCGACGGCGAATATCCACTCGTTTGAAAGCCTTGCAACTTTAGACGGCAAGGGCTTGCGCTACGGGATATTTTTCGTCGGTTGTCCGTACCGTTGTGCGTATTGTCATAATCCGGATACGTGGAGCGGAGAAGGGCAGAGATACACGGTCGGGGAACTTGTGAAAAAGGTGCTGAGGTACAAGCCGTATTTCGGCAAGGACGGCGGCGTTACGATAAGCGGCGGAGAGGTGCTTTTGCAGAGCGCGTTTGTCGCGGAATTTGAAAAGCGAATGAAAAAAGAGGGCGTCGGAGTAGTACTGGACACCTCCGGCGGCGTGCCGCTTACGGATGACGTAAAAGCGGCAATTGAGGGTGCCGAAGAGATTATTCTGGACCTGAAATTCTGGGACGACGAAGGTTATCGCAAGTATTGTCGCGGCGGTATCGCGCCGGTGCTGGAAACGCTTGACTACTGCGAGAAAAAACACGTGCCCGTGTGGATAAGGACAGTGATAGTGCCCGGCATAAACGACACGGAGGAATGCGTAGACAGGTATGCCGACGTAGTGAAAGGATACACCTGCATAGAGAGGTATCAGCTGCTTGCGTTCCACACCATGGGCTTTTCAAAATACGAAAAGCTGGGGATAGAAAATCCCCTTGAAGGAACTCCCGCGCTGAACAGGAACAGACTGGAAGAATTGCAGAGATATCTTGATTCAAAGGAGATAGTCAAATGACGAAAGAAGAAAGAAAACAACTGGCTTACGAAAATTTTAAAAAGGGATACAACTGTTGTCAGTCGGTCGTACTGGCGTTTGCGGACGTACTTCCGCTTGACGAAGAGACGCTTGAAAAGCTGACGCTCGGGTTCGGCGCAGGCTTCGGCAGGACGAGAAACCTTTGCGGCGCGGTCAGCGCGTACGGTTTCGTCGTGGGACTTCTTCACGACAAGGAAGATACGCTCGCGGCAGACAAGACCGACGTATATAAGCAGATAACCGATCTTGACAACAAATTCAAACAGCTCAACGGCACTGACAATTGCGGAGAACTTCTCAAAAACGTCAAAAACCTCACCGCCGGCTACGTTCCCGAAGTCAGAGACGAGGAATATTACAAAGTGCGTCCGTGCGCCAAATTCGTAGTGGACAGCGCAGGGCTTCTGCACGACCATCTGGACGCTCGCGGATTGATAAAATAATTAAACAAAACAAACGTTATTGCCGCTCCTCAGGGGGCGGCTGTTTTATTGCCTGTCTCCGGATGAAACTCAGATATTTTCTTGCGGCAAGGCGGTGCCGTCATGAAAAGCCGAAATACGGCGCTTTTCGGCGAAATGCGGCTTCCGGCGAAGATCGCGTCGACGTGGATGAAAAACGCGCTGAGACGCAAAAACCGGGCTTATACGGCGTTTGCCGTGCGAGCCCGCTGAACGGAGTTCTTCCCGCATGCGGGTGCGGAACGTGCGTGTAAAATATAAAACGCAGAAAAGACACACAATTACGTTATGAGATGGGCGCTGAAAAAACTTTACAGGATAGCGGGCAACACTTACTGGAAGGTCTTCGGAGGGTTTGCGTTTTCTCTCGTCTGGTTTACGCTCGGAATCATACTTGTTATTTCCGTCGCAGGGCTGGCACTCGGCGTAAAATGCGTCAGAGTGGGGATATTCGTCTTCAAACCGTTCGGTAAACATACGGTGACCGTCTTTGACCGGCCTGTTGCGGATATTCTCTGGGCGCTGACTTTCGGGATTCCGCTGGGGATCATATCCGCAGTGGGCGCTTTAACTTCGCTTCTCGGTATTCTTACGGCGCCGCTTTGCGTGCAATGGCTCAAGGTCGCAAAGGTGTCTCTTTTTCCGTTTTCGACATATCTGAAATAACAAAATTAATGTGCACGTGTCTGTTAAAGGCACATATTGCCGTCAAGTCAAGCGTTTTCGGCAGAATGAACATTGTGCAGATCAGAGAAAAAACCGGCGGCAGAAATTTTTACCGTAAAGCGATCGAAATTTCAAGGTAGGTATTGCCTTTTTATTAAGATAATGTTATAATATTTTCAGCGGTTTCGCAAAGAATTTTCCGGGAGAGACATATGTTATACACGTTCAGGCACGATAAGTACAGCGATTTCAACGTTTTCGAAGACAACAGGCTCGCGCCAAGGAGCTATTTTATTCCGTTTGAAACAAGGAAGCAATGCGATGAGACAGATTACCTGACGGAGCGCTACGCGTCTCCGCTCGTAACCGTACTCAGCGGAGAATGGGATTTCGTTTATTTCAGACGGGTGTCCGAAATGCCCGAAAAAATAGACAGTTATCTTCTGAAAGCTGACAAGGTCAACGTACCTTCTTGCTGGCAGTTCACCGGATATGAGCAACCTTATTACGTCAACATCCGCTATCAGTTCGATTGCCATCCTCCCCGCATACCTGCGGACGAGGGATTGATAGGCGCAAACATGCCGATAAACAAGAAAGGCGCGCCTTTCAAGGTGTATAACTCAGTGGGGATGTACCGCAAGACGTTCGAGCTGAAGCGCAAGGATAAGCACATTCTCACTTTCCTCGGAGCGGCGTCCAACGTGCAGGTTTATATGAACGGGCAGTACGTGGGGTACGGCGAAGGCAGTCACAATACGTCCGAGTTCGACGTTACGCCGTACGTGCTCGACGGAATGAACGAAGTTATCGTTCTCGTATACAAGTGGTGCAACGGCACATATCTGGAATGTCAGGATATGTTCCGCAACAACGGTATATTCAGAGACGTTTACGTGACTTCAGTGAACGGTCCGTTTGTCAGGGATCTGAGCGTAAAAAGCGAGAGAAAGGATAAGAATCTGTGGAAGCTGGTCGTGAAAGCGGCGGTTGAAGGAGACGCTGAGATAAGATTTTCGCTTGAACGCGGAGGCAATACGGTTGCAGAAGGAGTTTCGGATAACGGAGAATTCACGATCGAGGTCGACAAGCCCGATCTGTGGTCAGCCGAACTCCCCAATCTGTACGTGCTTTACGTCACGCTCAGAAAGGGCGGAGAAGAAGTTCAGGTGATCAGGCAGGAAGTCGGGTTCCGCGAAGTTATCGTTGACGGCAACGTGTTCCGTTTCAACGGAGAAGCGATAAAGATTAAGGGCGTGAATCACCATGACACGCACGAGAGCAAAGGATACGCGGTCAGCGTTGCCGATTACGTGAAAGACGCGGTGCTGATGAAGGAGTATAATGTCAACGCTGTGCGCACTTCTCATTATCCTCCTGACCCGATTTTCCTCAAGATAGCCAATTATATGGGGCTTTATATAATCGACGAAGCCGACATTGAGACTCACGGCACGGGAGCGACTTATCTTTCGCGTCCCAACAGGATAAGCAACAACGTCAGATGGCGGGCGCACTACTGGGACAGAGTGCACCGCATGTACGAGCGAGACAAAAACAATCCCTGCGTCACAATGTGGTCGCTCGGCAATGAGGCTGGCGGCTGGAAAAATCAGGATTACTGTTATCTTGAACTCAAAAAGCTGACCAGGGTCCCGATCCATTACGAAGGCGCCTGCCGCACTCCGCGCTGGGCGTACGACGTGTTGTCGCATATGTATACGTCGACGGAAAACTATGACAGGTATCTTGAAAAGAAACTGCCGGAAAAATATTACAACAAACCTTTCTTCCAGTGCGAATACGCGCACGCAATGGGCGTCGGTCCCGGCTCGCTCGACGATTACTGGACGAGGTTTTACAAATCGGAAAGTCTGATGGGCGGCTGCATCTGGGAATGGGCTGACCACGCCGTAAAGCACAGCGACGGAACGTATACTTACGGCGGCGATCACGGTGAGTACGCTCACGATTCCAATTTCTGTGTTGACGGGCTTTTCTTCCCGGACAGAAAACCTCATACGGGCGCCAAGTGCATGCAGGCTGTCTACCGCCCGGTGCGCGCGTCTTATATTTCCACCAACAGATACGTGCTGTCAAACACGGATTATTTCAGAGATTCATCGTGGCTCGAGATTGGCTGGGAATACGTCGTCAACGGCATCGCGGGAGAAAAGGGCGTGATAAACGCGGTGATACCTCCTCAGGAAAAGATAGAAGTCGTGCTCAAACACAAGAGCATAGATACGACCAAGGACTGCTTCATCAACTTCATTTACAAGAATAAAGCGACAGGCAAGACGGTTGCGAAAGAGCAGATCATCATGTGCCAGAGCGTGGGAAGGACGTCGCTCGGCGGTTCCGGCGAAGTCGCTTATATCGAAAACGCGACGACGATAGCCATTGCAACCAACAACGCGAGCGTTGCGATAGACAAGGGCACCGGCAGACTCACCGGTTACGAAGTGGACGGAGTGGAATATCTGAACAGGAACGCGAAGAACAAAGGATTCAGCCTCTCTCTGTACGACAGTCCCGTGGACAACTATATGTACGTGTCCGACAAGTGGAGATCGCGCGGTCTCGACAAGGCGGAATGCGTTTTCAACGGGCTTGACAGCGAAAAGCAGAGCGGGAAAGTCATTGTGGCGTGCCATTACGATGTCTTGCTCAAAGGGAAAAAGGCGTATGCGTACACGATCCAGTATACCGTTTATTCCGACAACACTCTCGACGTGAAACTTCTTCTTGATACGAAGAGGTATGTTGATCTGCCCAAGTTCGGCGTCTGCATAGAAATGCCTTCATGTTATGACGGGGTGAGATATTACGGCAGAGGAGACAGTGAGAACTATCTTGACTTCAAGGCGCACGCATTGCTGGGAATATACGAAACGAGCGTGGGCAAGATGGCTGAGCCTTATATCAGACCGCAGGCTTCGGGCAACAGAGCTGAAACGCGCTGGGCTGAAGTGTTCGACGAAAACGGAACGGGGCTCAGGTTTACCGCTCAGGGAGCCGCTTTCAACTTCAATGCGGTGCCTTACAATCCTGAAGGACTGATCGGGGCTTCTCACAGACAGGATATCAAGTACGACGGCACGACGTGCGTGCATATAGATCATTTCGTAAGAGGCATAGGAACCAACAGCTGCGGTCCGGATACGAGGGCGGAATACAGGCTTGGAGCAAAACAGACGAGGCTTCAGTACGAGTTCACAGTCTGTCCCGTCGCGCGTAAGACAACCGAAAAGTGACGCCTGCGCGCAGTAAGGGAAAAGGTAAATATAAATATTATGTACGCGCGCGCGTAGCGCGCGTATCAAATATAATAAGATTTTAATAAAAATTATAAATATTTTATTTATACTATTGAAAAGCAGACGAAGATATGCTATAATACAACTATAATGTTGCGGTGGCAAATGGAGGAATACGTTTTATGGCAAAAGAATTCGATTACGAAGTGGTCAAAACTTTCGGAAGTCTCTCTGAGTCCAGCAAGGGTTGGAAAAAGGAGATCAAGCTCATAAGCTGGAATCAGAAAGAGCCCAAATACGACATCAGAGAATGGTCTCCCGAAGGAGATAAGATGGGCAAGGGCGTCACGCTTTCAAAGGAAGAACTTGTAAATCTCAGGGATCTTCTTGAAGTGATACTCGCAGAGTAATTTCCCCGTTTTAAGATCATATACATAATTTTCATAACGGTATTCAACATACGGTAGCTTTGCTATCGTATTTTTTTTTTCTTTTTAATGTACGTCGACAATGCACTGAGAGCTTTGAGCGAGGTTTTGAAGAGAAGGAAAAAATTTTTACGTTTTTTAGTGTTGACAAAGCCAGAGCACGGTAATATAATGGAAAAGTTGATTAGGGGGCAAAAAGCGGGAGGTGCATTTATGGGATACGTCTTCAGTTATAACATTTTCTTACACCTGGCATTGATCCTGTTGCTTACCAAGGTGCTCGGAATACTCATGCGCAAGCTCGGCTTGCCGCAGGTTGTCGGTGCGCTTATCGCCGGTATTCTTATCGGAGTCAGCGGCATCATTGAAAATACTTCTGAACTCAAACCGTTTGCCGAGATCGGCGTCGTGATGATCATGTTCACAGCCGGTATGGAGACAAATTTCAAAGAGCTCAAGAAAAACGGCGTGGCGTCTGTGCTGATAACAAGCCTTGGCGTTATCGTTCCTCTGGCTGTCGGCTTCGGAGTTTCCTGGATAATTCCCGGTCTCGAACTCAAGGAGAGATTCTTCTTCGGCGTCATCCTGGCTGCGACTTCGGTCGGCATAACGGTCGCCGTACTCAAAGAGATCGGCAAGATCCATGGCAAGGTGGGCGCAAGCATCGTTACCGCAGCCGTACTTGACGACATCATCGGCATTGTCATTCTTGCCTTTGCTACCGGGGATGTGGATTCCGGAACGTGGGGTTACAAGATAGTCGACCTGTTCGGCGATCCCGCGAAGGTTTCTTCCGGAGTGCAGGTGCTCATCAACGTCGTCCTGTTCTTCGTCATTGCGATTGCCTTCGGCATAGCGATACATTTCATATTCAAATTTCTCAGCAAGAAGTTCCCGCATACGCGCAGACTTTCCATTTTCGGTCTGGCTACCGCGTTCCTGTTTGCCTGGTTCTCTGAAGAACTTTTCGGCGTGGCGGCTATCACCGGCGCGTTTGTCGCGGGTATGATGATGTCCAACATGAAGCAGACCGATTACGTTGAACGCCGTATCGACATGAGCGCGTACATGCTGTTCAGCCCGATATTCTTTGCCAACATCGGAATCTGTCTTGATTACAAGTCGCTTGTAGACAATTTCGGCTGGACGGTGATCCTTTTCAGCCTTGCGTTCGTGATATGCGGTATGGCGGCTAAGCTTGTCGGTTGCGGAGCCGGCGGTCTGATCTGCAAATACAAACCGCACGAAAGCTTAGAGGTCGGTCTCGGCATGATGGTCAGAGGCGAGGTCTGCCTAATCGTTGCGCAGAAGGGCATTGAAGAGGGCATCATGTCCGCAGAATATCTGCCTGCCGTGATCCTGCTTGTCATCATGTCATCGCTTCTCACTCCGATCTTCCTCAAACTTACATTCAAGAAGTTCCCGACCGAAGACGAAGTTGAAGGCAAGTACGAGACCCCCGCTTCCGCCGTAGCTACCAATATCATAAAGGAAAATCTTGAAAAAGACATTCCCATCTGCGACGACCGCATCAATACCGAAAATAACGATGCGGAGATAGAAAGGCTCGGCGGTGAAAAATCCGCAGATGCCGATTTCGATAAAAATAGAGGAGAGGGCAACGACTGATATAAATTCTCACATGAGGAATACTCGACGCGCCGCATAAAAAGCGGCGCGTTTTTTTTATACGGAAACGACGTCGAACTGCACAAGTGCGTCATCATTGTTGAAAAAATAAAACGCGTGTGATATAATATATGCTATGAAGAAACGCAGGATCGCATTTATTTCAATCGTCATACTTCTGACTTTCGTTGCGACATTCCTTCTGAGCGGTTGCTCCTTGCTGAAGATGTCGCTGCCTGAACCCATGCTGTCTTACGACAACGGCGTGGTTTCGTGGAATGAAGTTTCGTTTGTGAGCGGGTACGAAGTCAGTTTGTACTCGGACGAGGACGGGGAACAGGGAGACGCTCTGGGAGAGAAGGTCACCGTGACGTCCACAAAATACGCGCTCAGCGACGACGGCTTTTTCTGGGTCGGCGTCAAGGCGATCAGTGAAAACGCTCTGTTCAAAGATTCGGTCGAAGCGTTGATCCGTGTGGAAAAGAAGAATACCGAAGAGGACGTGACTGTTCCGGGAGGAGATGACGACCTGGATGACCCGGACGACGAACCTGTAGATCCTCCGGCGCCTGGAGAAGACGTTATGCCTGCCGGCACGCCTTCGTTCGACCTTCCCGTGGGAGCGGAACAGAGTTTTAATTATCTTGCAAAAGACTCTGACGGCGGAATCTCCGTACCTTTGACGAAGAACACCGGCAGAGTGACCGAAATATACGTGACCGGGGCAGAGCTGACTTCCGGCTGGTCATACGATCAGGCAAACGGCGCGATAGATTTTGAAGGCGAACTGTTTGAAAGCGTACCCTCCGGCACGGACATCGCGTTCGTCGCTTATACGGAGGACGGAGCCGTTTTTGAGTTTTACGTGACCACCTGTTCGTCGGGAACCGTGGTGGCAAACGTTGACCTGCCTTCTTACGGAGCATATATATATTGTAAAAATTCGCAATCCGCTCAGGACGGACTTACGGTCGGATTCACCGCTTCGGCAAGCGTTCAGGCTGTCAGTGTCGACGGTAGAAAGATCGCCAACTCGACCACTAATTATCTGGCTTCGTCGTCAGAGATAAATTTCAGAGAAAAATACCTCAAATCACTTGATTACGGTCTGCACAGAGCAGAGCTTTTCACTACGGTGGGCATAATCGATTTTTACGTATTCGTATATTCTTCCAGCATCATGTGCTACGATCTGTCTTACGAATTCGACGCGCAGTATCCCGACGTGTTGCTGACCTGGAAAGTCGATTATCCTGTGGACGCGTTTGAGGTGATACTGAACGGCGTTTCTTATTCGAGCAGCGAATATCCTGAAAGGTTTGACGGAAATTCATTCGATCTTACCGGATTGATGGGTTCTGCCAGCACGTGCAGCGCGTGCGTGAAGAGTTATGTGAACGGCATTGATACGCCTGCGACAAGCGCAACCGCCGCGTATGCCGACAACACCGCGCAACTCAAAGATTATCTCGATTATTCAAAGGGATTCACCTATCTGGGCGAGGAGTACAACAGATACGTCGACAGCCCGGAGGAAATGGATGTTCTTGCGTATTACATGATCCTGTACAATTACGAGCTTGACACGACGTCTTTCAACACGACGAGCGGCGCGAAAACGATGTCGTACATGGACGTTTATTTAAATCCTTCGCTCGGAGTGAGCAGTTCGTCTTCAGCGATGTCGCTTTTTGCGGACGCATGCTCCGGATACAAAGAATCCATCAAATATAATTACGCCGCAGTAAAACTTTCTGACGGCGCCTACAGGCTCGGTATTTCTATGACTTCGAAAAACGAAGCGCTTTACGACAGCACGACGAGGTACAGCGAATCCTCATCCAACGAGTTTCATCTCTATATTTCCGCGAGGCAGTCCGGGTTTGAAGATTTCGCCATCAACGCAAGAGAAGGGGTCAGCGTTTCGACCAGCGACCAGCTTTTCTTCGCAATTGAGGCGGGTTACAGGCCTTTGCCCGTTGAAGGAAGCGTTGCCGAAAAGCTTTACGAACTTGCGAAAGACGTATGCCGCACTTATATTGACGACGGAATGTCGGATTACGAAAAGGTTCACACGATATACGACTGGCTCGGAAAGAACGTGATCTACGATTACAACATAGTCAGCGAAATGGCAGGGATCGAGCCAAGCGACGCGGCATACAATAAATTTTATTCGTACGACAGCTTCTACCTGGAAGGCGTTCTTGAAAACGGCGTTGCGGTCTGCAACGGCATTGCCAAGACTTTCGTCGTTTTGTGCGGAATAGAAGGTATCACAGCGCTGAAGGTAAACGGTCAGGCAAGCGGCGGCGCACATGCGTGGAACAAAGTGCTGATCAACGGAAAATGGTACATAGTTGACAGCACCTGGAGCAACAGAAAAGCGTCGGGATACAAAGAGACGTTCTCGCACGAATATCTGTTCATGACCACTTCGCAATCCGCTTCGGACAGGGCCGAACAGACTGCGGATACGATAGATTTCTATTGCGGAGACAGGCTGCTGGAGTTCAGCTACTGATGTGGGACGAAGCAAGGATCAGAGAAGTCCTGTCCGGATACGCAGACGCCGCATATTTTGAATTTCACGCAGGATTGACGCACACTGCGTACGAGCGCGTCGGGGTAAGAGTCCCCGTATTGCGCGCGCTGGCAAAAAAGATAATAAAGTCGGGCGAATGGAGAGAGTTCCTTTCCGTGCGCCCGATAGTTCTTTACGAACACGCAATGCTTGCGGGGATAATCTCTGCGAGCGTAAAAGAGCCTTACCGGGACAAAATCGAGCGGCTCAGGGAGTTTTCCTCAGTCATTGACGACTGGGCGGTCTGCGACGTCACATGCTCCTCTCTGAAATGCAAGGATCGGGAACTGCTCGGCGATATGCGCGAGTTCGCTTCGTCACCCGACGTCTGGCTTGCCAGGATGGGTCTGGTCGTAATTCTGGGCAATTTCGCGGGCAGGGAACGGCTTGACGAAATACGCGAGGCGATCAACGGAGTCAGGGCGAAAGGATACTACGTGGATATGGCGGTTGGGTGGCTTGTCTGCACCGTTGAAAGCCGCGACGAGGGAGCAGGCATAGAGTTGATGAGGACCGCAAAGATGACGCAAGAAGCGGTGAAGATCGCCGCGTCAAAGATGCGCGACAGCTACCGCGTGAGTGAAGAAAGCAAGAGAAAAGCGAAAGAGATCGCAAACGGACATTAAGCGTTTAACCTACACGGGCAAAAAAAAGACGGGAAAGACCCGTCTTTTTAATCAACCTTTTCGTTATTCGTTCAGGTAAATTTCCGACGCTGCGGACAATATCCCTTCGTCTATTTCCAGGTAATAATCGCCGGTAGTATAAGACGCCGGTATTTCGTAAACGAGATTGATTTCTTTGCTTATGCCGGCGCCGACAGTAAGATTGAGCCAGAAGCCGTTTTCGAGTGCGACGCCCGCAGTGTTCGGTTCATACGAGGCAGTTCCGTTTTTCAGGATAAAATTAGAAGAACTGTAATAAGCTTCACTGTTGCCACGGTTTTCCACTCTCAGATTGATTATCAGAAACACATATTCCGTTTCGTACAGATAGCCTATATTTCCGGTTTCGGTTACGTTGTTGATTCTGACGTACATGTTTCCGGATGACACGGTATCTCCGATATGATATCGTTGCTCCGGTTGTTCTCCGACGTCTGTCGAAGGGTTGTCCTTGCTTTGGTTTTCACTGCTTGTCCCACCGCCTATTACCGAGCCGATCACCGCGAGAACGACAATAGCGACGATAAGCCAGAACCACCATTTCTGATAAAATTTTTTTGATGCTTCTTCTGCCATAATTTTCTCCTTAAAGTTTTAACTGTATTGCTAATTATAATTAGCGAAACAAATTTTGTCAACCGTTTTGATTATAATAATCTTATGGACGAATTCGACAGAAGGATTTTTGCGGACAGATTAAGAGAATTACGTGCAGAAAAGGGGATTGGTCAGCGCAAGCTTGCCGAAACGCTCGGTCTGAGTAATTCTTCGATAAGCTACTGGGAGACCTGCAAGCAAGAACCGACTGCGGGCGCGCTTTTTAAATTGTCAAAATTTTTTAACGTTTCAACCGATTATCTTTTGGGGCTGGAAGATTGACTGCGGGAAAACCTCGCTTTTATATGCGCTGACGAAAAAGCATCCGGGAGCAGAGCGGATATTATGACTGTCGATTCGCTTGACAATTTTCCGTTTATAATGTATATTATGTAATAAGTTACGTATACGGGGTCGGATATGAAAGATAAGATGCCTTTCGGCTTGAAAATCGCAATAATTAACAGGGCGTTCAAAAAGAGACTTGACGAGAAAGCTTCCGCAATGGGGCTGACGTCGGTTCAGCTCAGGGTCCTCGGATCGGTCAGCAGGCTTGAAGAAAAAGGACAGGCTGAAATTCATCAGAACGATCTTGAAAAACTTGAGTACGTCACGCATCCTGCTATGACCAAAATACTTCAGAAATTGCAGAGCAAGGGCTTCGTTCAATGCGTATCGTCGGCGGCTGACAGGCGTTATAAAAAGATCACCTGCACAAGCAAGTCAAAAGGCATGCACAACGTGATCCTCGCGCACGACAGAGAAGTTGCGGAAGAAATGTGCAAGGATTTTCCCGAAAGCAAAAAAATGGCTTTTGCAGATGTCCTGGATTCTCTTCTCGATAACATAGACTCATATTCTATATTTACCGAATAACCTCACAAAAAAACTATACGTTGCCTGCGATCCAATAGCGGCGACGCATTTTTAAGTTGAAACAGGTAACCTATTACCTATTAATACGTAACACATCACCTGATTAAGTCAATAAATTTAAAGGAGAATTATATGGAAGAAACAAAACCATCACCATAAGCAGAGAATTCGGCAGCGGCGGTCGCACGATAGGGAAAATGGTCGCGAAAGCTCTCAATATTCCGTGTTACGACAGCGAACTTATCGAAAAGATAGCTATTGAAAGCGGATTCAGCGAGGAATACGTCAAAGAGATTGAGGAAAATTCCCGCGGCAGATTTCTGTCACTGTTTTCCAACAGAGCGCAGGCGCCCAACAATGAGGATATAATATGGAAAATACAATGCAGAGTCATCACCGGTCTTGCTGAAAAAGGTCCCTGCGTTATCGTCGGCAGATGCGCTGACTATGTGCTCAGAGATAAGGCGGATTGCTTAAAGGTTTTCATTCACGCAGATATCGCGCACAGGGCGCAAAGAATAGTCGACGTTTACGGCGAAACGGACGTGGTGACAGAACAGCGCATTAAGGTGAAGGACAAGAGAAGAAAGGCGTATCACCGTTTTTATACCGATAGAAAATGGGGCGACGCAAAAAATTACGACATCGCGCTGGACAGCGGAGTTTTCGGAATAGACAAATGCGCGCAGATAATAAAAGAGCTTTATTGATTTTCATCTGAAAATGTTCGGGAGGCGAAAAACTGCGGCAAAAAAAACGGGGTAAGCCCCGTCTTTTTTACGTGCTTTTCAAAAGCGCAGTCTCAGCCCTGAAGTCTGTTTATAAGATAGGGCAGTTCTTTTTCAAACTTCACGCCATACCAATGGCTGTCATCGTCCATTGTCGCCATTATCGTTCTGACGGTGTAATCGGCGGCAAGCGCCGCGCTGTCGTATACGCTTTTTCCGTTCATGTACGCTCCGACAAATGCAGACGCGTAGACGTCGCCGGTGCCGTGAGACATGCGGGGCAGTTTGTCGTTGAAATAATAGCTGACTTCGCCGCTTGCGCAGTCGTATACCGCGACGCCCAGTTTTTTCGGGTCGAACGTAACGCCTGTCAGCACGACTTGCTTGCATCCCAGTTTCGCAAGTTTTCCGAGAAGGGTGAGGATGTATTGCTCGTCGTATTCCGTTCTGAATTCACTATCCGTCATAAGGCACGCTTCCGTAATGTTGGGGAGGATCACGTCGGCGACTGCGCACAGTCTCGCCATATCTTTAGGGAAATCGTCGGGGAATCCCTTGTAGAGCACGCCGCCGTCCGCCATTGCCGGGTCGACGATGGTAACGCCGTCTTTTTCGAGATGCCTTTCAATTATCTTCAGGATCAGATCCACCTGCTCGCGGCTGCCGAGATAGCCGGTGTATATCGCCTTGAAAGTGATGTTTTCCTTTTGCCAATGCGCTGATATCGGCTCGATGTCTCCGGTCAGGTCGCGGAAAGTCCAGCCGGGTCTGAACGCCGTATGAGTGCTTAGGACCGCGGTGGGAAGCACGCAGGTTTCGATGCCGCATGCCGAAATGATGGGAAGCGCAACGGTCAGCGAACACTGACCGACGCACGAGATATCCTGTACCGTCAAAATCTTTTCTTTGGACATAAGCATATACTCCTTTGTCAAAAGATATCTATAATATTATAAAATCGCGTGTGCGATCAGTCAAATAAAATCGCAGTTTAGTTTGACAAAGCGTATAAAAGTTAACGTTTATAACAGTACGTTTCCGCACCATATGCGTGGTGAATTGTCAAACCAAGTGCAACACTTTTTGCAATTCCTGTTCAAACAAATCTGCCGGTGCTTTGTAACCGAGTACTTTTTTAGGTCTGGCGTTAATCAACGCCAGATTCTTTTTCAGGGTTTT
>CALWKT010000043.1 GCA_944381335.1 uncultured Christensenellaceae bacterium | reverse complement strand
GTGATTCAGTGGGAGACTGACGACAAAAACGCGATCGTGTGGAAATTCCCGCTTGAACGCAAGGAAGAGATAATGAGAAAATCCACGCTCGTCGTACGCGAAGGGCAGAAGGCGATCTTCATAAACGAAGGTAAGCTTTGCGACGTTTTCGGTCCGGGCACATACGAGCTGGACGAACTGAAAAACATCCCCATCCTGACCGCGTTGTACAATTGGAAGACTGCGTGGGAGACGCCTCATACCGCAGATCTTTATTTCGTTTCGACAAAGCAGTTCATCGACAACAAATGGGGCACTTCGAACCCGGTTATGATGAAGGATAAGGATTTCGGAATGGTGCGCGTGCGCGGCTACGGCGTCTATTCGTTTGCGATCGGCGTGCCGACTTACGCGATGAACGAGTTGTTCGGTTCCACGGGCGGACTCACGGTATCCGACGTCGACAACTATTTCAAAAAGATCATTGTCAGCGTTCTTACCAATTCTATTGCCGAAAGCGGAGTCAGCGCGCTTGAACTGGCGGCGCATTACGACGAAATTTCCGCGATCGCGCTCGAAAAGATGAAAGAAGACTTCGGCAGGATGGGCATAGAGATAAAGGGACTTTACATTGAAAACCTTTCCGTGCCCGAAGAGGTCGAGAAGATGATCGACAAGCGCACGTCCGTGGGAGTCATGGGAGACGCGATGCCCGGATATGCTCAGATGGAGACTCTGGGCGCGATGCGCGACGCGGCGAAAAATCCCGGAGCCAGCGGAAATATGGCAAACGCCGGCATAGGACTGGGCGCGGGGCTCGGAATAGGCAGAATGTTCGCTGAGAACATGGCAGGCGCGGCTACGGCTGAGCCCAAGGTCACGTGCCCCAATTGCGGCGCTCAGGTGAAGAAGGGCGCAAAGTTCTGCCCTGAATGTGGGAAAGAGATGGCTTCCGACGAAAAGAAAGTGTGCCCCAAGTGCGGCGCAAAGGTGAGAAAAACGGCGAAATTCTGCCCCGAATGTGGAGAAAAGCTTGAAGACAAGACGTGCCCGGAATGCGGAAGTAAGATTCCTGCCGGCACCAAGTTCTGCCCTGAATGTGGCAAGAAAGTCAAATAATACGGGCGGAGATAAGTATGGCTGAACAGGAAGTCAGGGACGAAACGACTGCCGAGGAACTTGAAAGCGATACTTTCAAGTGTCCGGGATGCGGAAATTTTCTCAGATACGATCCGGATTCGGGAAAGCTCAGATGTTCTTATTGCGGAACGGAACGCGACGTTCCCGCTCCCGGACCGCCTATGGAGCTGTATTACACCGCGCTCTCCGAGCAGGGATTTACCGGCTGGGGAGAGGTCAAGTGTATACAGTGCCCCGTCTGCGGCGCAAAGACCGTGCTTGAAAAATATCAGACCTGCACGGTCTGTCCTTTCTGCGGCGCGCCAAATCTGGTGGAGACGGACGAAGTTCCCGGGCTGAAACCCAACGCGGTTCTGCCTTTTCTGATCTCCGAGCCGAAAGCGCACGAAAGCCTGAAAAAATGGATGGGCAAGAAATTTCTCGCGCCTTCCAATCTGAAAAAGACGGCAAAGACTTCGCGAATGAACGGCGTTTACATACCGTCATGGACTTTTGATTCCAACGTGCATGCGAAATACGACGCCCGCCTCGGCAAGACCTATACCGTGACCGTCGGCAGCGGCAAGAACAGACGCACCGAAACGAGGATCAGGTGGTATAACGTCAGCGGAGCGGTCAATTCGTATTTCGACGACGTTCTTGTCGGCGCGAGTACGAGGCTGACTCAGAAACAACTGAACAAGATCGGCGGTTTCGATACGGTGAATTCCGTTCAGTATGAAGAAGAATACCTTTCCGGCTATTCTGCCGAGAGGTACGCTCAGGGGCTGGACGCGAGCTGGGAGGTCGCGCAGAAGATCATGGTCGACAGCGTAAGGTCTCAGATAAGAAATATGTACCCGGACGCTGATCACGTTGACTACATAAACGTATATCCCGTATACAGCGAGACGAAGTACAAGTACGTGCTCGCGCCGATCTGGACGAGTTCGTACAGATACAAGGGCAAGGACTACGGCTTTGTCGTAAACGGCAGGAACGGACAGACTGTGGGCAGCGCTCCTTTGTCTCCGATCAAGACGTTCTTCTTCGCTTTGTTCTGCACGGGAGTGGCGGCTTTGCTGATCTGGATGATATATCTGTTGTTTTTCTCCTGACGAAGCGGCGCGATTATGCTAAAACGCTTGCATTCCTGACCGGGATTATATAAAATAGTGTTGACGAAAGCGGCGGACACGCCGTATATAATATTGATAAAATAAATAATAATATATAAGGGCGAAAGCTCTGACGGAGGTAAATATGATAACGAAGGATATGCTTATAGCGGACGCTCTGAAGCAGGGCAACGTGGACGCGATAGCAAACGTACTTTTCAGCGTGGGCATGCATTGCCTGGGATGCGCTCTTGCGCACAACGAGACCGTTGAGGACGCGGCTAATGCTCACGGCGTCGATGTAGACGAACTTGTGGAGAAGCTCAACGAAGCGGCAAGAAGCTGACAAGAAGCTTTACAAGATTCATTTTGACAAGAAAAAGTAAACGAAAAAAGAGTTCCGTCGGATGTCGGAACTCTTTTTTCGGTAATTCAGACGCCGACGGGGAGTGGAATGCACAACTGACGGCATAGCCCCCGTATTAATTTTGTCGGGTGCAAACCGTCATATCTTGCTTTGGAGCATGACGATCAGGTTCACGTTAAAGGCGCGCCGTAATATTTCCGGCGCGCCTTTTTGATCGTTGATGAAAAACGGTTGTCGCTTGAATAAATTCTCATTCCAACACTGAAATGTCGAACAGGTAGAACAACATGTCGAAGAAAAAGCCGTGTTTTCTTATGTCATACATATAATCCGAAACGGACACCACAAGTCTGATTATAAAAATAGCCAGAAAAGACAAAACGAGAGAAACAGATTTTGTGATCACCATCATCGGCAAAGACAGATAAGAGAGAAGTCCCCATCCCGTAAGGTGCTTTCTGACTCCACTGTCGCCGTCCTGATGATATCTCGCCGTGCCTATCCTGTAATTGTCGCTGTCGTAAATATCGGCGTCGACGGTTATTTCGGGTTTTTCGTATTCGGGGTGGTACTGTTGATAAGAAGTCGATTTACCTTTTCTTCTGAAACACAGCCTCGCAAAGAATATCCC
>CALWKT010000042.1 GCA_944381335.1 uncultured Christensenellaceae bacterium | reverse complement strand
AAAGAAGACCGGATATGTACGAAAAGGTAAGACCGCTGATAGAGGCGGAAGAAGCCGCGAAAAAGAAGAAAAGAAAGAGAGGGAAGAAGAATGACTAAACCGCTTATAGACGTTTTGCTCGACCCGGACGACTCGGGCGACCTCACGTTTTACGACAAGGACGGCAAAGCCGTCGAAATGGCTCAGATCGCCGTCATTCCTTACAACGGCGACATATACGCGATACTTGCGCCCAAAGAACTTCTTGCCGACGACGATCCCAACGTCGCTATGGTATACAAAGTCGAGGGCGACGATATAAAACTCGTGGAGGACGACGAAACGGCGGACGTGGTATTCGATCTGTACGACGCGCTTTACGAGGAAAGCACGAGAAAATAACTTTTTTACGCACACGTATCGGGAAAACGGCAGAAAAAGGTATGCCGCCGGGCGTTTGAGGACGGTATGAGGATCCAATGGTTTCCGGGTCATATGACCAAGGCGTTCAGAATGATGCAGGACCAGCTGAGGCAGGTGGATTGTATAATCTACGTGCTGGATTCCCGCGCCGTTTTTTCTTGTCTGAACCCGAAATTCGAAGAACTCATTGCGAAAAAACCCGTGCTGTACGTGATCAACAAATGCGACCTTGCCGAGAGAGCGGACGTTGAAAAATGGCTGCGCTACTTTGAAGAACGCGGTGAAAAATGCGTCGCGGCAGACAGTCTGAACGGCAGACAGCGCGACGCGATCGTGAAGATACTCAGACAGCTCAACGCAGAAGTGATAGAAAAATACCGTCTGAAAGGGGCGAAAAAGAGCGTAAGGGCGATGGTCGTAGGCGTACCCAATACGGGAAAATCCACCTTCATCAACAATCTGTGCGGAAGCAGAAAGACGGTTACAGGCAACAAAGCCGGAGTGACGCGCGGCAAACAGTGGGTGTCTATCGCCGACGGAGTGGAACTTCTGGACACGCCCGGAAGTCTGCCGCCCGCTTTCGAGGACGAAAAGCGCGCGCTTCATCTCGCGTTTATAGGTAGCGTGAAGGACGACGTGCTGGACATTGAAGAACTTGCGGCGGAAATGATGGCGTATTTTGCGAAAAACCATACCGACGCCTTTCTTTCCCGCTATCAGCTGGACGAAATGCCGCACGGCGTTGAAGAAAAGTTCCTCGCCGTCGCAACTGCGAGAGGATTCATCCTCTCGGGCGGAAGGGTGGACTACGCGCGCACGGCAAGAGCCGTGATAGACGATTTCCGCAGGCAGAAATTCGGCAGGATAATGCTCGACCTGCCCGAGGACATATTACCGGAGGAAGAATGAAAAAAGCCGCAGAAATGCTGGAATACGAAAAGGCGTATACAGAGAAGGGATACCGCGCGATATGCGGTATGGACGAAGTGGGCAGAGGTCCGCTCGCCGGACCCGTCGTCGTATGCGCGATCGTGATGCCGCTTGACGAGGACAAACTCATAGACGGCGTGGACGACAGCAAAAAACTCAGCGAAAAGAGAAGAGAGGCGCTGTACGACAGGATACGTTCGGTCGCGAAGGCGGTCTCTGTCGTCAGAGTGGAGCCTGAGGAGATAGACGAAATAAACATCCTCAACGCGACGAAAAAGGCGATGAGACAGGCAGTGGAGGAGATAAAGGACAAGGCGGACATAGCGTTCGTCGACGCCGTGAAGCTCGATCTGCCGATACCCGAAGTCGCGATCATAAAGGGCGACGCGAAAAGCTACAACATTGCGGCGGCTTCCATCGTCGCCAAGGTCTACCGTGACAGGCTGATGTACGGGTATGCGGAGCAGTATCCGCAGTACGACTTCGCGTCGAACAAGGGTTACGGCACGGCAAAGCATATAGCGGCGCTCAGGGAGTACGGCGCGACGCCGATCCACAGGCGCAGTTTTATCGGAAATTTCGTGCAATGAACAACAGAAAGACCGCGATCGAGGGCGAAAACGCCGCCTGCGAATATCTGAAGAAAAAGGGTTACGTCGTTCTTGAGCGCAACTATTCCTGCCCGGTCGGGGAACTGGATATCATAGCAAAAGACGGCGACACGGTGGTTTTCGTGGAGGTCAAGTCCAGGACCGGCACTCAGTTCGGACAGCCGGAAGACAGCGTGGGGCTTCAGAAAAGGAGAAAGATAATATTGACCGCGCGGTACTGGGCGAGCGCGCATACGCGCGACTGTGCAAAGGGATGCCGCTTTGACGTCATCGCGGTGCTGAGAGGCGAGATCAGGCACACCGTCAACGCTTTCGACGGGTCGGGCAGAGCGTGAAAACGGACCGAAGTTGACGATAAAAGCAAAATTTGATAAAAAACGGCTGAAAAACGCTTGCCAAAGGCGTTCTTAAATGATAAACTATTATAGCAAAAAAGACTTCGGGCGTTCCTCCGCACAAAAAATCTTTCAGACGCGAACGCTTGGTTATGGAGGTAAAGTCAAATGAATATCGTAGACATAATTGAAAAAGAGGCAATGAAGACCAATCTGCCCGAACTGAGCATCGGCGACACCGTAAAGGTATGGGTCAAAGTCGTTGAAGGCAACAGAGAGAGACTTCAGGCGTTCGAAGGCATCATCATCGCGTTCAAGAACGGCAGCGTAAGAGAAACGTTCACCGTAAGACGTCTTTCCTTCGGCGTAGGCGTGGAGAGAACTTTCCCCCTTCATTCTCCCAAGATCGACCACATCGACGTCATCCGTCACGGTAAGGTCAGAAGAGCGAAGCTGTATTACCTGCGCGACCGCGTCGGCAAGGCTGCGAGACTCAAAGAGGTCATCAGATAAGTTTGACAAATTCCGCTCTGCGAAAGCAGGGCGGTTTTTTTATGCCTTCCGCGCTCCGGGAAACGCTTTTCCGCGCTCAGCCGTCAGGCGTGCGACCGTTCCCGAGTGAGGAGAAGTAAGAAGTTCCGGCTGAAAAACGACGGCTTTCACGCCCTGGTTCGTGCAAAAATCGAGAGGCTTGAAAAGCGCTGCGCTATTATATATATTAAAATTAATAAAAAATTTTAATAATACTTGTCAAAAGGAAGATTATCCTTTATTATTATATTTGACTATCCATATTCGGGAGAGGAAAAATGAAAAAGAAAATTCTGATCGTCGCTTTGCTGATCGTCGTCTGCGCGGTGTTCTTCGTCGCGTGCAACGATGCGAAAGAGTATAGCGAAGCGGTTAAAAACGGTTCTTTCGAAAGCGTGTCCGGGAGCAACGTGCTTGACTGGACCAAATCCAACGGAAGTTCCATCACGTTCAAGACGGATAACGACAAACAGTCTGACCAGTTCGACCCCAATCTCGGCACGCGCTACGCGTATATCGAGAAGGGAAGTTCGTCCGCAACGTACGATTATCTGTTCCAGACAGTGAAGCTTGAAAAGAATCAGCTTTACCGTCTGAGCGTATACGCTTCGGTCAGCTCGATCCAGACGACGAGCACGTCCGGTTTTTACGTCGGATTTGCAGAGGATCTGAATTACAGCGGCATAAGCGTAAAGAAGACGAGCGACGGATATCAGACATACGAAGTTTATTTCCGCAGCACGGTGAGCGGAGACCTCACGCTGACGGTCGGTCTCGGCAACGGCAAGTCTACTTCTTACGGCACAGTTTCTTTCGACAACGTGTCGCTGACGCCGGTTGATTCTGTTCCTTCCGATTACGAAGGAGAAGTGGGAGTGCTCAGAACGAGCAGCGATTACACGCTGTCAAACGGCGGTTCAACGACTTTCGTCGTGCTCGGCACGATCCTGACGCTCGTTCTCGCGTACGCAGCGTTCATGCTGATCAGAAAGTTCACAAAGCCCGAAAGCAACTTCAATCCCGAAGCGGGAAAACCGCAGATGAGCAACAAGGGCTTTTTGTTCTTCGTCGGCGCGATAGTGGTCGGTTTCGTGATCAGGTTCGTGATCCTGCTGTGCAATTACGGCATGGGCAGTGAGATAGATTCTCTCGTCACCGCGGCGCTTGCTTACGCAGACGGCGGCATCTCGACCGCGTTCACAAGCACGACTACGGCAAACTACCCGGCAGGTACCGTTTATCTGCTGTGGGGACTCGGCAAGATAGCGAGACTTATGGGCGTTGAGAGCGGCTCAATGGGTATGTCTATGCTGATGAGGATACCCACCGTAATCGCCGATCTTATTATCTGCTACACTGTCGCTTCTTTCGCTTTCCAGGAAAGAGAGGACGAAAAGAGCGCAGTTGTATTCGGCTGGATATACGCGATATTCCCGCTGTTCTTTACGTTCGGCGCAATGTACGGCAGTTATGAGACGATCGCCATCCTCTTCCTGGCGCTCACGCTCATATCCATGCTTGACAAGAACTATATCGCGTGCGGCATATTCTATGTGTTCTCGCTTCTGTTCAGCTATTACGCGCTCCTCGCGTTGCCGG
>CALWKT010000041.1 GCA_944381335.1 uncultured Christensenellaceae bacterium | reverse complement strand
CTGACTTCGCCGTACTGATCGGCGGTTTTCCAGATAAATATATCGCGGCTTCTGAACAGCAGATTTCCTCTCGCGAGCTTGTCTGAAGCCCAGTTCGCGCCGACGATATCGAGTATTTTGCGGTTTTCCTGCCAACGCTTTGCGAAAGAGGAATCATCGCGCGTTTCCTTTGGAGACCAGCCCGTTTGGCCGAGGGCGCACATACGGGGCAGGGAGTTGAATTCTACCTTTTGCAGGTCGTATACCCATTCTCCCCACAGCAGACCTTCCACGCCCAGTATTTCCGCCTTGTCCGCGTTTTTGCCCAGGTGAGAGACGGGTTCGAACGCGTAAAGATTTTTTATCGGGGTCATGACGTAAGGTACGTCGAAAGAGCAGAGGTGGTGAGGCGAAACGATGAATTTTCTGCCTTCCGCGGCGAACTTGTCCAGCGTAGCCGACGGCAGATTCTTGAACAGATGAAGCACCGCGCGCTTGTCTATACCGTCTATGAATTCGCTTGTGCGGACGACGGCGATTTTGCCTTTTTTATCCAGGTGATCTATTATTCTGTTGAGGGCGTAGGCGAGCAGACCCTGTTCGTCTTTTATGCCGTTTTTTTCAGCGACTTTTTTACATTCGGGACAGGTTTTCCAGTCTGAAAAATCGAAGACGTCGCCGCCGATATGTACGTATTTGCTTTCAAAGATTTCGCATATCTCGTCGAGAAGGGAGAAGATCACTTCCCACGCCTTTTCGGAACCGGGGCAGAACGCGCCGGCAAAATTTCCGAACGTGGTCGGAACGCTGTGGCTTTCTCCCGAGCAGGATATGTCCGGGAAGGCGGCGGTCAGCGCGCTGATGTGACCGGGCAGATCTATTTCAGGCTGAATTTCCACGTTGCGTTCTTTCGCGTAAGCGAGAAGCTTTTTGATCTGGCTGTGAGAGTAGTAGCCTTCGTGTTTACAGCCGGCGAATTTATTTGAGGTGAAGCCGCCCACCTGGGTGTCGTTTCTTCTTGAAGATATGCGGTTGAGGTCGGGATATTTTTTGCTCTCGATCCTGTATCCCTGGTCGTCCGAAAGGTGCCAGTGGAGCACGTTCAGCTTGTAAAAGCTCATCAGGTTGAGCACGCGTTTTACTACGTCTTCGCCCAGGAAGTTGCGCGCCTCGTCCAGCATATATCCGCGGTAAGGGAAGCGCGGAGAATCTTCAATGCGACAGCACGGACATTCGAGAAGGAAGGGCTTGTCGTCGCTGTCGGCATGCATGAGCTGTCTCAGAGTTATCAGCGCGTACGTCCAGCCTTTTTCGCCGCTTGCTTGGATTTTTATTTCGTCATTGTTTACGTCCAGGCGATAGCCTTCCTCGGGAAGGTTTTCGTCTTTGAGAAAGGAGACGGTGACTTTTGCGTTTTCATGATCGGGTTTGATCGAAGGGCAAATGTTCTGAAAGAGTTTTCTTGCTAGAGGATCGCAGAATTCCGCTCCTTCGCAACATATGATTTTGGGCTGTCTTTCCATTGCGACGTCTCCGCCGTATTCTGTGAACGATTTCGCCTGAGGTATGATGTTGAGCATAATACTCCTTTGCGCTTAGCGCATAATGATAGAATAAGTTCAGGTCAAAGCATAATAATGTACACGGATATTATAAAACAACGCGCGCGATATGTCAAACCTGCACAGAATATTGTGCGCTCAGGAGCCTCGGTGACCTAAAAACAGTGCTGATTTAAAAACTTTATTTATAAAAACCTATAGAAAACGGCGACGCTTTGTTCATGGAGAAGATTTTTGCGTTGACATACCGTGCATAAAGCTTTTGTCGCCCGGGAAAACGTTCCTTCTGCAAAAGAGACCGCGATGTCCCGGCAAAAAAGCGTAGCTTGCGTCTAATTCTCAAAAACAGAGAAACTTTCGTCAAATAAAAATTTACGTGCCCGTGTTTGTTATAAATAATATTTTCATGAGACGAACGCCGTCCCGCTCATGCGTTTTCCGGTTCTGAAAGCACAGGAAGGCGATGAAAATGTCTAAGAGGAGAAATACATTGTTGACAAAATCATTTGAAAAGCATACAATATGGTTGCGGTCGCAACAGTTGCGACTGCAACGTTGTTGTCATGCACAGAGCAAAAGAGAACACGTTCAGGAGAGAACGCTTTTAGCCGCTTGTCGCGGTATGGAGGAAATATGGCTGATTTTATAGGATATACGGGAGAGATATGGAGGTGCGGCAACCTTTATCGCACGGCGAGGTACGAGGAGCTAGGGATAGGCAGTTATCAGGATTCTTACATTGTCAACGTCTGCGCGCATCCGGGCATAACCCAGGAAGGACTGAGCAAGCTTATATTCGTTCACAAGAGCAACGTTGCCCGTCAGCTCAGCAGTCTT
Organism: uncultured Christensenellaceae bacterium; assembly: GCA_944381335.1. Next base: position 5,913 of record CALWKT010000041.1, on the reverse strand, counting down.
GAAGAAAAGGGATTCATCACGCGCGAGACGGATCCGTCCGACAAGCGCAACCTTCTGGTCTATCCGACAGAAAAGGCGCAGGCAGTGCTCAAAGAGATAGAGAGGATAGCCGGAGAGTGGAAGAAACTTCTGCTTGAAGGTCTGACTGAAGATGAGAGAAAGACGGTTGAAAAATATTCGGCTTTGCTTGCCGGCAATGCCAAAAGGATAATAGAAAAAGAGGAAAAAGCGGAGGAGGAGAAATGAAAAGTCTCCGGGGATATCTGTCACGGTATAAAAAGAGGATGTGCGTCGGACTGATAATAAAATCGGTCGGCACGGTCGCGGAGCTTTGTCTGCCGATGATAATGGCATATATGATAGACGAAGTGGCTCCCACCGGGAGCGTACTTTCGCTTTCGCTGTGGGGCGTCGCCATGCTCGTATTCGCCGTGATAGCCTGGGGTGGAAACGTGATAGCCAACAGAATGGCTTCACGCGTTGCGAGAGATACGACCGAGGCGGTCAGGAAAGATCTTTTCACCGCAACGCTCGGTCTTTCCGCGAGACAGACGGACGAAGTCACCGTGCCGTCTCTGGTCTCAAGGCTTTCGTCAGATACGTACAACGTGCACAACATGATCGGCATGATGCAGAGACTGGGCGTACGCGTACCGATACTTCTGATCGGCGGGGTCGCGCTGACGTTCACGGTGGAGCCGGTGCTCGCGCTGGTCCTTCTCGCGGTGGTTCCCTTCCTGACCGTGGTCGTAATATACGTGTCCGCTAAAGGCAACGTGCTTTACACCGATCTGCAACGCGCGGTCGACGCAATGGTCCGCAAGGTCAGGGACGATTACACCGGCATACGCGTGATAAAGGCATTGTCGCGCACGGACTACGAGCGCGACGGCTTTGAAGGCATAAACGAAAACGTCGTTGAAAGGGAGACGAAAGCCGGGGTGACGATGAGCCTTTCCAATCCCGTAATGAACGTGGTGCTCAATCTGGGCATGACCGTTGTCGTGCTGGTCGGTGCGTACAGGGTCAGCGAAGGAGCGTCCAAAGTGGGAGAGATCATAGCCTTCACTTCGTATTTCACGATAATCCTGAACGCGGTGATTTCGATCAGCAGGATATTCGTCAATTACAGCAGAGGCGCGGCTTCGGCAAAGCGTATCTTCGAGGTGATGAATATGCCTGAAGAACTTGTCCGTGATCAGTCGCTCGCCGGAGAAGAGGCTGAAAAAGGGAGCGTAAAGTTTGAAAACGTCACATTTTCATACGACGGCGCGCCCGCGCTCAGAAACGTCAGCTTCGAACTGAAAAAAGGGCAGAGCCTCGGGGTGATCGGCGCGACCGGCAGCGGCAAGACGACTCTGGTTGCGCTTCTGCTCAGATTTTACGATTGCGACAAGGGCAGGATACTCGTGGACGGCGTGGACGTGCGCGGATATGACGAGAAGCGGCTCAGAGAAAAATTCGGCGTTGTGCTTCAGAACGATTTTCTGATGGCGGCGAGCGTAAAGGATAACATAAAGCTCGAGAGGGAAGTTTCGGACGAAGATATGAGGACTGCGGCAGTCCGCGCAAAGGCGGAGCCGTTCGTTGAAGCGCTCGAGGACGGTTATGACAGTATGCTGACAGCGCGCGGCGCCAATTTCAGCGGAGGGCAGAAGCAGAGGCTTCTCATTGCCCGCGCGTTAGCCGGAAACCCGGAAATCCTCGTGCTGGACGATTCGTCGAGCGCGCTCGACTACAAGACGGACGCCGCGCTCAGGGCAACGCTGAGAGGAAATTATCCGGACACGACCATCGTCATGATTGCGCAGAGGATAAGTTCGGTCAGGTTTGCGGATCAGATCCTCGTGCTTGACAAAGGCGAAGCGGTGGGCTTAGGCGACGACGAAACGCTGATGAAGACGTGCGACGTCTACCGCAGCATTTACGAGTCTCAGAACGAAGGGGGTGAAAACGACGTCTGACGAAAAACTCAGAAAAGCCGACCGCCGCGCAGTGGTCGCAAGACTGGCAAAATATTTCATGCGCTATAAGTTTACCGTTGTTTTCGCTTTCGTGCTCATGCTCGGCAGCAACCTGTTCGCGCTGCTCGGACCGTACCTCACGGGGAAGGCGATCAACGCGATAGATCTTGAGACGGGCGTGGATTTCCAGGCGGTGATATTCTATTGTTCGCTGATGGCTGTGTTTTACGTCGTGTCCGGCGTGCTCAGCTACGTGCTTTCGGTCACGATGATAAAGCTGAGCCAGAAGATTGTCAAAAGCATGAGAAAGGACGTCTTCGACAAGATACTTTCTCTCCCGGTAGGCTATCTCGACAAGATGCAGGCGGGCGATCTGATCAACCGCATTTCGTACGACATCGACACTGTGAACTCGTCGCTTTCCAACGATATATTACAGGCGGCGACGGGCATAGTGACCGTCATAGGCGCACTGATAGGCATGATCGCCGTGTCGCCGCTCCTACTCTGCGTATTCGTGATCACGATCCCGCTTTCGGTTTTCATCACGGTGCAGAGAAGCAGAGCGGTCAGACCGCTTTTCCGCAGGCGTTCGGGAAAACTCGCTCAGCTCAACGGCTATTCCGAAGAGATGATCTCGGGCATAAAGACGATCAAGGCGTACGGCGTAGAAAACAGGATGATCGCGCATTTTTCGGAAAAGAACACCGACGCGGTCGACGCGTATTATGCGGCGGATTATCTCGGGAGCCTTATCGGACCTTCCGTCAACTTCGTAAACAACCTGGGCACCGTCCTGATAAGCACGGCGGGATCGCTGATGTATCTTTTCAATATGATACTTCTCGGAGACATTTCGTCCTTCCTGCTGTATGCGAGAAAGTTCTCCGGTCCGATCAACGAGTACGCGAACATAATGAGCGAGATCCAGTCCGCGCTCGCGGCGGCGGAACGCGTGTTCAGGCTTCTTGACGAACTGCCTGAAGGCGTCTCGGATACCGCTGAAGAAGAACTGACCGATCCCCGCGGCGACGTGGCTTTCGAACACGTGCGTTTCGGTTACGACCCGGAAAAGACGGTGATCCACGATCTGTCTTTCGAGGCGAAGGCGGGGCAGACCGTCGCTATAGTAGGCCCGACAGGCGCGGGAAAGACCACTCTCGTGAATCTGCTGATGAGGTTTTACGATCCGCAGGGAGGCAGGATAACTCTGGACGGAAAGGACATCAGAGAGTACACCAGAAGCAGTCTGCGCGCGGCGTTTTCGATGGTGCTTCAGGACACCTGGCTTTTTGAAGGCACGGTCAGGGAGAACATAGCCTACGGCAAAGTGGGCGCGACGGACGAGGAGATAAAAGAAGCGGCAAAGCGCGCCAATATCGCGGATTATATAGACGCGCTCCCCGGCGGTTACGACGCAAGGATCACGGACGGCGGCGCCAACCTTTCAAAAGGTCAGAAACAGCTGATGACGATCGCCAGGGCAATGCTTTCTCCGGCGCATCTGCTGATACTTGACGAGGCGACGTCCAACGTCGATACTCGCACGGAGCTTCTGATCCGCGGCGCGATGGACGAGCTGATGAAGGGCAAGACCTGCTTCGTGATAGCGCACAGACTGTCCACGATAAAGAACGCTGACCTGATTCTCGTCGTCAGAGACGGCGATATAGTCGAGCGCGGAAAGCACGAAGAACTACTTGAAACAGGCGGCTTTTACAGCGAGATATACAACGCGCAATTCGAGTGAGAAGAGATGCGTACGGAAGAAACGTGGGCACGTGATTTTACGTGCCCGTGTTTGTTTCAGATAAATGTCCGGTCGAAACAGAGATGCGGATAAGAGAGCGGAAACCGCCGCAAAAAGTTGGCGCGACGCGTTAAGAAAACGTGCCGGTGGCACGTTTTTAGCCAAAGCGGCGAAGCAATTTGTAATTGCGAGCGGGAAGCAAAGCGTGATTTTTTGCGAAAAGCGAAGAAGCAAGGTGTAACGCGGAGATTTTTTTGTAATTTAAAAATCGCAAAAAAATAGAAGCAAAGTAACCTTTGCTTCTGAGCTGGTCGGAGTGACTAGATATTCGCTAAGCGGCAGAGTAAGACAAGCAACGTTTCTGCAAGCCGCGAAAGCGACCGCAAGCGGATCGCCGTAAGGAGCGCGCGAAGCAAGCGACGGAATAGCGAAGTGAGGAACGAACGTAGCGTCACGAATTCGATATCGACGGCACGGAGACATAAGAAAGCGAAGGCATAAACAGGGCATAAAAAAGCACCGAGGAAACTCGGTGTTTTCTTATGCACGCGAAAGCCGAGCTTTCGCTTTGGTCGGAGTGACTAGATTCGAACTAGCGGCCTCTTGAACCCCATTCAAGCGCGCTACCAAACTGCGCTACACCCCGGTCTGCATTTAATAATTATACACGATTTGACGGCTTTGTCAAGTCAAAACGCGCACAATTTGAGACAGACAACGCATATTATTTGTTCAGACTGTCGATAAACTGCTGCGCCGCCCGTCCTGATTTGCCCGAGCCGCGCATCTGCCACTGAAGCGCGCGGGTGCAGAGTTCGATGTCGGGCATGTCTATGCCGGCGCGTTTTGCGAGGGTGCGGACGATGTTCAGATATTCTTCCTGGTTGGGGGAAGTGAACAGGATGGTCAGACCGAAGCGCGCGACGAGCGACAGTTTTTCGGCAAGGGTATCGCTGCGGTGCACTTCGTTGCTTCCCACGTGCATATCGTTGCGGTCGGAGAAGGTTTCCTTGATCAGGTGGCGGCGGTTTGACGTCGCGTAAATGAGCACGTTTGACGGGCGGCACTCGATTCCGCCTTCGATGATCGCCTTGAAGTACTTGTACTCGGTCTCGAATTCTTCGAAAGAGAGGTCGTCCAGGTAGATGATGAAGCAGTAGTTGCGGTCCTTTATTTTTGAGATCAGTTCGCTGATGGAAGTGAACTGGTGCTTGTAAACTTCGATGATCCTGAGTCCTCTGTCGGCGTACTCGTTGAGCAGCGCTTTGACTGAAGACGATTTGCCCGTGCCTCCGTCTCCGTAGAGCAGGACGTTGTTCGCGCTTTTGCCGTCAAGGAAGGCGAGGGTATTGTCGAGCAGTTGTTTTTTCTGCGATTCGTATCCGACAAGGTCGGAAAGTTTTTTGCGCTCCGTGTTGGTTATATACTGTAATTCTATATTTGTACTGCCTGATTTGCTGACCAGTCTGAACGCGCGGTAAAGACCGAATTCTCCGACGCCGAACTTCTCGTAATAATCTTTGACCGCGGAGAGGAAAGCGCGTTCGTCTTTCACCGCGTCGAGGTTATCGGCAAGGTAAGAGATCTTTTCGCCGGCTTCGCCGTGGTAGCTTTCGTCGGGCGCGACGTCGAAGTCGAGCAGGGTGACCACGCTCCCCGGGTAGACCGTTTTCAGATCGTAGTGCCACAGCTTGAAGAGCTGTTCCATATCGTACAGCGCAAGTCCGGTCAGTTTGCCGTCGCTTGTTTTTCTGCGTTCGCAGGCGAGAGAAAACGCGTTTTCGTCGGTCGCGATAAGGTACGCCAGATATTTGCGCCAGATGTTGCCGCCCACGTTGAATTTTCTCGCGAAAGCCGCCAGTTCTCCCACGGCTTTTATGCGTCCGTTTTCTTCGCTCGTCAGAGCGCTGATTATTCCCCTGTTCAGATCGTACAGGCAGAGGCCGTCGATCAAGTCTTTCATATACGTTTCCTCGTCGTTTTTTTACAGTATAAACCCTTTGATCGACAAAATAAACTGTTTTTGACAATATAAAATGCGCCATAAGCAAAAATTTTCTTTCAAAACACTTCAATTTCAGTTGCAATTCCCGGCAAATGTGATAAAATATATCTACACGTGCGGGTGTGGCGGAACTGGCAGACGCGTAAGATTCAGGTTCTTATAGTCGCAAGGCTGTGCAGGTTCAAGTCCTGTCA
>CALWKT010000040.1 GCA_944381335.1 uncultured Christensenellaceae bacterium | reverse complement strand
TCTTAAAATTGTTATCTTATCATTTCGCTTTCCCGGCTCACTCGCCCGAAGAAAGCATTTCGTTCCTGTTTGCGAGCGCGAGCGCGTCGAGCATCTCGAACAAATCGCCGTCCAGGAACGCGTCCAGAGAATAAAGCGTCAGCCCTATCCTGTGGTCGGTGATCCTGCCCTGCGGGAAGTTGTACGTCCTTATCCTCTCGGAACGGTCTCCGGTACCGACCAGCATTTTTCTGCTGGAGGCGTACTCTTTTTCCTGCTGAGTGCGGTAATAGTCGTAAATGCGGGATTTGAGCACTTTCATCGCGCTTTCCTTGTTCTTTCCCTGCGACTTTTCGTCCTGACAGGTAACGACTATGCCGGTGGGCAAGTGGGTTATTCTTATCGCGGATTCCGTCTTGTTGACGTACTGTCCGCCCGCGCCACCCGCGCGGTATGCGTCTATCTTGAGGTCTTTTTCAAGAATTTCGACTTCGACGTCCTCGGCTTCGGGAAGCACCGCGACAGTGACGGTCGACGTGTGTATCCTCCCCTGCGATTCTGTCTCAGGCACTCTCTGCACACGGTGTACGCCGCTTTCGTATTTCAGCCTGCTGTATGCGCCGTGACCCGTGATCATGAATACGGCTTCCTTTATGCCGCCGAGGTCGTTCGCGTTTACGTCTATCTCCTTGACTTTCCAGCGGCAACGCTCGGCAAAGCGCTCGTACATTCTGACAAGCTCCGCGCCGAAAAGCCCGGCTTCGTCTCCGCCCGCGCCAGCTCTTATCTCTATGATGACGTTCTTGTCGTCGTCCGGGTCTTTGGGAAGAAGCGCAATTTTCAGGCTTTCCGTAAGTTCTTCCCTCTTTTTAAGCGCTTCGCTCAGTTCTTCTTTTGCGAGAGAGACCATCTCTTTGTCCGAGCCGTCGTCTATTATCTCCCTGCACTCTGCGACCGTTGCTTCGTTTGCGCGGTATTCCGCGTAAAGATTCACCGGTTCTTCGAGAGCAGATCTCTCTTTTACAAGTTTCTGCCAGGTCGCGGTATCGGCGATCACGGCGGGATCGGAGATCTTCACCGTCAGTTCGTCAAATCTGTTTTTCATGCTTTCCAGCTTTTCAAACACCTTTCTTTACCGCCTTTACAATTCTTTCGATCCCTTGCAGATCTTTTAATATCCCGCAGTCGTATCCGCCGAGCATCTTTACGATTTCATGCGCCTGACCCATACCGCATTCCAGCAGGATACAGCCGCCGTCCGTTATGTGTTCTCCCGCTTCAGCCGCAATTCTTCTGTAAAAATCCAGCCCGTCCGCGCCTCCGTCCAGCGCGATCCTCGGCTCAAAATCTCTGACTTCACGGTCCAGCTTCCCGATATCCTCCGTGGGTATGTAAGGAGGATTGGAAACTATCAGGTCAAACCTGCCGTCTATTTTGTCAAACGCGTCGGACAGAACGAATTTTATTTCCGCACCGTTGTTCAGCGCGTTTTTCTTTGCCGTTTCAAGCGCCTTTTCAGAAATATCGCTTGCGGTCACCCCGGCTTTTGTGAACAGTGCGAGCGCTGTCGCTATACATCCGCTGCCCGTGCAAAGATCGAGTGCGCGCGCGCCTTCTTTGTCCTTTAAGAACGATATTGCCTGTTCCGCAAGAAGTTCGGTTTCGGGTCTCGGACAGAGAACGTCGCGGTTTACGTTTATTTTCAACCCGAGAAATTCAGTATATCCGAGCACCTGCGAAAGCGGCGCGCCCTTTGCGCGTTCTTCCGCTATCCTTTGCATTGAGGCGAATTCTTCGTCCGAAATTTCTCTCCTCAACGCGAGCGACGCCCTGCCGCATCTCAGCACGTGGCACGCGATCCAGTCGGGTTCGCTTCCGTCTGCGTCGGTATCCTTTATAGTTTCCGCGACAAGCGCGAGCGCGCGTCTGAGCGGTATCACTTGTCCGAGTCTCCGTCTGTGTCGGCGTCCTTGTCCGCTTCTTTATCCTCGCCGGACTCTGCCCCGTTCCCGTCGGCTTTTCCGTCTTTTTTCTCTTTCTTTTCTTTGCCGGAAGATTTTTCCTCGAACTCCTCTCTCTCTTTCAGAGCTTTTTCGTTCGCCTTTCTCGCTTCTTCAGCCTTTATGTTGAGTTCGACGGCTTTTTCAGCGAGTTCTTCGTCGGTCATCTCACCCTTTGCCGCAGACAGCATGAGCAGTGATCTGGAATGTTTGATATGGCTGATCTGATCGTATTCGTCGGGAGAAACGCCCATGCCCTTACATATCAGATCTTTTACCCTCTCCTCGGTCACTCCTGTTTTCAGAAGTTCTTTTTCAACGTTCTTTCTGAGCAGTTTGGTGTCGAACCTGAGTTCGGGAAGATCGGGATTCTCGTCCATCGCGAGTACGGTTTTGAAGGCAACGATCGCCACTTCGACCATGCTGTCGTCGGGCTGACGAGTCGTCAGCTTCTGAAGCAGAAGCCCGGGAGCTTTCAGCACCCGCACGAAAGCGTTGTCGAACTTTGCGAGAAACTTGAGCACTTCGTAGCTCACTCCCGCAACGACCGGGATGAGCGCGATCCTGATCAGGAATCTGACCCACAGCTGATCGCTCCAGCCGGTGAGCGAAAACACAAGCACGCTTACGACCATGGTAATGAACATGAACGTCGTGCCGCATCTGTCGTGGACCGTGGTCATCTTCTGCGCGTTTTCGACGGTCAGTTCGAGATCGTGTTCGTAACAACTGATCGTCTTGTGTTCCGCGCCGTGATACATATAGACGCGCTTGATGTCTTTCATCGCAGACGTAAGCGCAATGTATCCGATGAAGATAAGCATGCGGATGAAGCCTTCGAGAAGGTTCATCGCGATCTTGACGCCTATGTTGACGTCTGTGTTTATCTTGAAAAGCGCAATGAGTCCCGTCGTGATCAGTTGCGGTAAAAAGAAAAACAAGCCGACGGAAAGCGCTACGCCGATCAGAACAGAGATCGCCATGATAACGCTGAAAACGTCGACTTTAAAAGTTTTTGCAAACCACTTTTCCGCTTTTGAAGGCTCTGACTCTCCGTCGAAAACCTCTCCGGAACGCATAAGCGTGCGTACGCCCGAGACCATCGTCCCCAAAAAGCTGAAAATCCCCCTCAGAAAGGGCGCGCGGAACAGAAAATTTTTTTCTTCGGCAGGCTTCAGATACTGACTTTCCACGACGATATTGCCGTTTTCGTCGCGCACTGCTGTTGCCATACTGCGCTTACCGCGCATCATGACTCCCTCGATAACTGCCTGACCGCCTATTCCTACGCTCTTTTTTCTCATCGCAATGACTCCATAAAAAAATACGGTGCAGGATAAGTTCCTGCACCATTATTATCCGATTACAGACTGTAACGTTTCTTGAACTTATCTACTCTACCGCCGGTATCAACGAGCTTCTGCTTGCCGGTATAGAAAGGATGGCACTTGTTGCAAACGTCTACTTTAATGA
>CALWKT010000039.1 GCA_944381335.1 uncultured Christensenellaceae bacterium | reverse complement strand
GGCAAAAAGGAACAAACGAGAATAGCAACGGTTTGCTCAGAGAGTTTTATCCGAAGGGGCGCAATCTCTCTCACGTGAGAGAGAAGACTCTGAAAAAGAATCTGGCGTTAATTAACGCCAGACCTAAGAAAGTGCTTGGTTACAAAACACCGGCAGATTTATTTGAACAAGAATTGCAAAAAGTGTTGCACTTGGTTTGACAATTCACTTAATGTTTAAAAACAGGTCAATTCGTGCATTGCGAAGCTCGCCGTGATCAGACGTACGTTTTATTTTGAAAAGGCAGGGCGTACCGGCGAACAATACGTACCGATCGATCAGCTTGGCAATAGAAGATCAGGTCTGAGGCGCGGTCAATGCGGGCAATACGTCCGGGCATGGAGGAAAATTTGAAAAAATCGGCAATATTTTTAATTCTGACAATTGTAGCGGTATTTGCGCTGACGGCGTTTGTCGGCTGTGTGAATACCGATCTGTCCGGGTACGGCTACCCCGATGGATTTGAAGAAGCGCTCGCATCGTTCGATCTTTCAAGAGAGGACGGTGACGTCAGGGTGATGTCTTACAATATTTTAGCGCATATGGAAAGCTGGGGAGGGTCTCCCGTGCCGCCCAGAGCCAAGCTTCTTCTCAGAGTGCTTGAAGAAGTGAAGCCCGACGTCATAGGAGTGCAGGAAATGTCCAGCGACTGGCACACGGTGCTTGACGCGAATCTATGGAGCGAATACGTCGTTCTGCATCCCGACATAGACGTATTCAACAAGAACAAGACGCCGCTGATATACAATTCCGACAAACTCGAACTGATAGAGAGCGAGTACGTCGCGCTCAAGGAAGGCGATGAAAACGGCTCGCGCGCGATAACATGGGGACTTTTCGCGGTCAGGGCGACGGGCAGATATATCCTTGTCACGAACACTCATTTCAATCTGGTAAAAGAAGATCAGGAGAGCAAGTCGCTTGAGATAATGAACAGTCAGGCGGATCAGCTCATTTCGAAGATAGAGGAGTTGTACGCAAGATACAATTGCACGGTTGTGGCGTGCGGAGACTACAACTGCATGGAAAGCGGAGAGGTGCCCGACGCCTTCGGCAAAGTGAACGGGCAGTACGCCGCGAGCCGTATATACGACAAGCTTGCCGGCGCGCTCGCCGACGTTAAATACACAGAGGGCATAGAGACAGTCTGCGCGGACGAGAACGTCGCCGCCGCTCCTTCCTGGGACCATATCTTCGTAAAGGGAAACGGCATTGCCCGCAAGTTCTGCGTGCTTGACGGAGAGGTCTTTGAAAATATCAGCGACCACTACGCGATATTCGCAGACTTCTCTCTGTGACGGCTGGCGGCTGACCGTTGCCGGTCCGCAGTGCAAAGGAAAAGCGCCCCAATCTGAGGCGCTTTTGTTGTTGATGATCAACAGTTGAATCAATCGTCGAGGTCTTCGTACTCGCCGTAGGTATAATCGCGTCTGTACGGGTCTTCCTCGGTGCCGGAGCCTTCGACGGTGATGAACACTTCGATCATTCTGCCGTCCTTCATCACTTCGGCTTCGATATAGTCCTTGCCGTTTCTTGTCTTCTTCTCGTATTTGCACTGGAATACCTGACCGTTTTCGTAACTCTTCATTTCAATTTCCTGCTTATTGTTTTCGGTCTCGAATTCCAATTCGAAGCGCTTGACGAGTTCGCGGTTGTTGTATATCTTGTATTCGTACTTCTGTTTGGTCTCGCCTTCCTCTTCCTCAAAAGACTGTTCGAATACGATATATTCGCCGTTTTCTCCGCTGACGGTCATTTTGTAAGAAGTCTCGCTTTCGGTCACGCCGTCTTCGGTTTCGGTCTCAACCTCTTTTCTTCCGGTCATATTATAGACGTTTTCGCCGGAGATCACGATGCCTTCGAGAGAAAATTCCTGCTCGGTCTCGTATTCCCACTTGCTTTCGTCTTCATGCCCGTCCTTGTCCACCTTGTCTTCGTTTCTGGTCTCGGTCTGATTGAAATACATCGTATAGGACTGAACTTCGCCTTCAAGATTTTTAGTGGAGACGGTCATCTTCACTTCGTAAACTCCGAAATATTCGTCGTCTTCCGCAGGCGCACCCTGTTCGACGGTGATCGCGTTTTCGCCCATATAGTTTTCAAGCACCGCAAGCTGTTCTTCGACTTCTTTTATCTCTTCTTCAGTCAGCTTCTGACCTTCGAGAGAGTTGTCGTTGCTCAGGCTGAGCGCCTTGGCGAGAGCGGTGTTTTCTTGCATTTCGTCGAGAATAAGCGCTGAGGACGTTGCACTCATCGCAACGAGTTCGGAATTGGTCGTATAATTTCCTATGGTTCCACCGTTGGTGCCGCCGGAAGGCTGATTGTCGAGTATGCAGCCGGTCAGTACGGTACCGAGCGCGAGCGTCATCGTTAAGATCACTGCAATTACGATATTCTTCTTTTTCATCATCGTATCCTCCTTAAGGTTTCTTCGTTTATAAAACAAAGCATAAAGGATTTTTGCCAACAATTTCAAAAAATTTTTTTAATTTCCGGAAAAATTTTCATTCCGATTTGTCCGGCATAACGCATATTCCCGCACGAGCATTTTGAAATAAAGGATAAAAATCTGCGAAAGACAGCGGGCTTGACGCGGTTTGAGACAAGCAGAAAACTCTCCTTGTCAGGACCGACGCGGAGGAGTATAATATATATAAAGATGTTGTGGAGAGCGCAAATGACGGGAGAAGAAGTTATCGTATATTGTCTTGAGAAAAAGGGCGCGTATCTGGATTTCCCTTTCGGGGATTGGTACGCGACGGTAAAGATAAAGACTTCGCCAAAGCGCCACGGCTACGTTTTCGCCGAGGTATTTGAGCAAAACGGGGAGGAGAAATTCACATTTTCGACTTCAGCAGAGGACGCGGAGTTCCTGAGAGAGGCGTCGGACGGAGCCGTAGTACGCGGCTGGCATTGTCCGCCGGTGCAGGCGAAACATAAAAGCACCGCAACGCTTTCCCGCGTAGGAGACGATCTTATAAAGCAATTCGCTGACGTCTCTTACGAGCGCGCGTATTCGAAACTCACAAAAGAGGAAAGAGAAAATTTAGAATAAACCGCATTTGTACAAAGCTTTTTAAGACATGAAATATCCCCTCGACGTCCGAGGGGATATTTTCTGTCAAAGTAAAGCCGTTATTCTTATGATTTTCATTCATTTCAATCGTCTTCAAAAAGTTCTTCTGAAAATTCTTCCCAGAAATCTTCGTCCTCATCAGGCTCGACCGTGCTTTCGTAGTAGCCTTCGATGAGTTCGGCTATGAGTTCTTTGCGGTCCTCGCTGTCTTTTTCGTCGAGGAGAGAGGATATCTGTGATATCTTTGCGTTGAGTTCGCTCTCGTCGTAACCGTCGCTTTGCAATTTATCTTTTATTATATCGAAGAACTCCTGTTCTGCGGATACCCACCATTCGTCGATGAACGCCCTCAGCGCCGTTCTGTCCTGTCTGCCGAGGTCTGTCAGCCTGTATTCCTCTTCTTCTGCGGCGGCTTCCGCCTGTTTTTCGCTCATGCCGCCGGCGACGAGTTTTATCTCGTATATATCTATATAATATTCGAGTTCTTCTTCAAGTTCTTCGCCTAAGGGTTTGAGATACTGTTCTTTCCAGGCGTCTATCGCGTCTTCCATAGCGTCGTCGTCGAATCCCGCTTTTTCCAGTTCTTCTTCCCACAGGTCCTCGAGTTCGTCCAGTTCCTTTTCCTTGGTCACGTCGTACCGGTTCAGGAGCCTGTGCAATTCAAGCACCGTCTTGTCGTCCAGTCCCGCGGTGTTTCCGTACGCGGCGATTATCTCGTCTATCAGCTTTTGTTTTGCCGCTTCTCCGTCGGTGGCAACGATCGTTCCTCCGCTTGCGGCAACTATGTCGCTGACGTTGCCGGTGAGCATTTCAAGGTAACGGCTGCTCACCTCCGAGTCTTCGTTGTAAGCTGAAATATTTACCTGCCCGTGTTTGTTATTGACATATCCCAGGTTGATCGCAGTCTTGATTATGTCCGTGCATGCGTCGTAGACGGACGCTTCTGAATAGTTCTTTCCCAGAAGGACGATCCTTGCGTCGCTGTTGATCCCGGTCACGGATTTTACGTTGCCGTCCTTATCCGCGACTATTTCGAAAGACGGGTTGATATCGATCAGGACGAGGGTGTCCGAAACGTTGCCTGCGGTTATCGGCGGGGCAGGGGTATCGCCGGTCGGCAGAGTGAACGCGAGCGTGAGCGCGATCGCAATGACGAGTACGCATGCGACTGCTGAAAACGCGAAGGCGTACCTCCTGCGGGACGTCGCGCGCGCCGGCTTTTCTGAAGGGAAGAGTCTGTTCGTGATATCCTGTTTGAGACGTTCGTCGGGGAGAAGTCTTTCTGCGTCTTTTTTTATTTCTTTAGATATTTTGTTCATTTCGACCCTCCATTGACGTATCCTGCGAGCAATTCCAGCGATTGTTTCAGTCTGTAAGACACCGTTGATATCGGCATATCAAGCGCTTTTGCCGCTTCCCGCCGCTTATAACCGGCGACAGCGCACATTATCACAATTTTGTAATCCGTTTCGTCAAGCAGTCTTTTTGCCGCGGATATCAGCCCGAAACTGTCTTCGTCCGGCATTGAGAAGCTGCCTTCGCGGTAATCCGCCTGTGCGGAAAAGTCTGTCGACGTCTGTCTTTTGGCCCTGTTGTATTCGTTCAGCGCGTTGTTTTTCGCGATCGTGGTGATCCATGCAGTGAAGTTGTCGCTGTTGTACGCGTTTATATTGGTCGCTGCTTTCATATACGTGTCCTGGACCACGTCTTCCGCGGCGTGCCTGTCGCCCAGTATTCTGTAAGCGACGAAAAACACGATCTTATAAGTGCGGTCGTATATGTAACTAAAGGCGCGGCTGTCGCCGTTTTTCAGCTTTGCCGCCGCTTTTTCCAGTGCTTTGTCTGACATTCTTCACCTATATAACAAAGTTGAACAAGATTTTGACAACTTTTTCCGATAATTTTATGATAAATTATCTGAGGTGATATAGTCAAGAGAGTTTAAAACACGTTTTACGTTTTTGCGACGGATGCGGCTTTTCCGTTCAGAGGAGAGAATACGGGGCGACGCCGTGCGATCTGCGGCGCACCGGTCGCATGCGGCAACTGCGGCGGTTTTCCGAAAACGAAAAACGCGCCCTGGAAGGCGCGTTCGGAAGTTCAACGTTCAATGCGGAAAAATCAGTCTTCAGACGAAGAGTCCCCGCTTTCTTTTTTCTTGCCCGCTTTAGATTTTATAAGCGCGATCAGGTCGATGTCCTTGACCGTGAAGTATGTGGAAAGGATGGGTACGGCGAGGAATATCGCGCCCATTATCGTGCCGAGGACGTATATCAGATATTGCAGCCAGCCCTTGCCGAAGATATCCTGGAAAGAGTAGCAGATGTCGCGTACCATTGCGTCGATAAATTCTGGGAAGGTCGCGCCCGCCGCTATCGGTATGCACAGTATAAACGCGAGGAAGAGGGGTATTGTCAATATCGTGCTGTAAACGCAGACTGCGATAGAGAACACGTTCTTGACCTTTCCTTTAAAGGTGCCTGCCGCCGCGCTCATCAGCATTATGCCCGCCGCCATTGTCACCACGACGATAACGTACCGCGCGATCAGGTTGGGTATATTGCTGATATAAGTCAGTCCGACGTCTGCACCCGTAGTCTGGGCGAGGGTCAGCAGTCCCCAGACATTGAGACCTGCCGCAACGGTTATCATAACCGCCTGAATGATTTTCTTCTTGCTTTCCGCCGTCATAGTTTTCTACCGTTGAACATAACGCTCATACGTTTATTATACATAAGGTCAGCCGGCTAAGCAAGACAGATGACGAAAATTTTTATTAATCAGGCAAAATGTGTAGCAAGGCGTGATTTTAATACGCTTTTCAGTGAAAAAAGGGTGTCAATTTTTAAACGCGCCCGGCGTCGCCTCATCGGTGAGCGCGGATTTGACGATGCCGGACGATCTGCAAGGCATAAAAACGCGTTCCCGTAAACGTCTGCGGGAACGCGGAAAAAGGAAAGAAAATTTATTCAGCGTCTGCCGCCGATCCCGCCGGGATTGAAGCCCCAGTCTCCGCCCGGAGCTTTGTCTCCGCCGGCAGACTGGGTGCCGACGGAGGTTATCGTCGACGAGATCAGGAAACTCTTTACCTGAGTGTCATTGATGAAGAGGTAATACGTTTCGCCTTTTTCAATGCCCTCACAGGAAAGGATCGCTGACTGGAAAGATTTGGAAGTAGTGAACGAGATCAGCACTTCGCCGTCCTGATCCTTCAGTTCTATCTTGCTCCCCGTGGAAACAGTAGAGTTTGTCGCGTAACTGATCACGCATTGCGCAGAGTTGGAACCCGGTGTTTCGACCATACCCGAAGAGCCGACGGCAGCCAGTGTGCCGCCGTTTATAAGAATGTAGCAGTTTGAATTGGAGACGTTGACGGCGTTCTTCGTTCCGTCGGCAGCGTTTATCCCGTCGTCGGCTGCGGTCACTTTGATGTCTCCGTCGTTGATCTCGATTTTGCGCTTTCTATGCCTTCGTAGCAGTTGTTGACGACGATGGTGCCGCCGTTGATTATCATATCGCCGTCAGAGTGTATCGCGTCGTCGTTGGAATTTACAGCGATCGTGCCGCCGTCTATAATTATCGAGTAATAGTCGTAGTCGAGGATCTCTACAATGCTCATGCCGTCTTCGTCCTCTCCGGTATCTTCACGGTCTCCTTTTGCGAGTTCGGCTGATAGGTCTTCGTCGGCTACCGCGTATTCTATCGTGCCTGCCTTGATCCCTTTGCCGTCCGCGTTGTCGGACGAGGTCTCGGTTATTTTTGACGGCGCGCCGCCGTTCGTCGTGATGTCGATCGTGCCGCTCAGTATGTGCACGAACGTAGCCGCCTGTATGCCGTCGTCGCCGGCGGTGATATCGAGGACGCTGTCTTCGACGTAGACGTATCTTTGTCAGGATCGTCGTTTTCGTTATCCGTCTGAATTCCGTCGCCCGTGTTTGTTATTGCACTTATCGATGCGTTTATAAGTACCACCGCGTCGTTGCCTCTTAGCGCGTGTTTGTATGCGTTGAGACAGAGCGTCGCTCCTGAAACTTTGAGCGCACCGGTGCAGTGCAGCGCGTTCTTGACCGCGCTGGCAACCGTCAGCGAGCCGCTGCCGTTGATCACGCAGTCGTTCTTTACGTACAGCGTGCCTTTGGCGTCATCGTTTTCGTCGGCGGCAAGTCCCGTCGCGGTATTTCACCTGTCAGCGTGATCACGGTAGACGAGGGTTTGCCGTCCGAGAAAATGCTGTCGAAGGTAGCGTTTTCAAAGAACAGATGGACGTCGATGCCTTTGGTCGAAAGTATTATCGAATAAGTCGTCGAGCCGGTAAATACGTAGTCGCCGCTTTGAATGACAAGGTAGTCTCCGCTCAGAGAGGAGAGATTGACGGCAGTGCACGTTTCTTTGTCATAGGTGACGACGTCGCCGTTTCCGATGACCGTTGTGTCCGCGCTTTCTACACGGTCGGAAATCGCGGAGGAATCGTACGAGTTGGCAGTTCCGGTCACCACCTGTCCGCCGCCGAGTTTGTCTCCGGGGTTTTCGTAGTCGTCAGAAACAGACGAGCATGCCGTAACTCCGAGAAGCGTTGCCGCTGTAATTATTGCAACAATGGATAAAAGGATTTTTTTCATAGTCGTTCCGCCTGAAATTTTATAACTAATTATACGGGCGGAAAAATGAAAAGTCCGTTAAAAACGGCAGTGAATTTTTGTCATTTTTTGTAAAAGATTTGATTTTTGTCAGGACGTTGCAATGTCTTCGGCTATCAGATCTCGCAAAAAAAGCCCTGCCTTGCGGCAGGGCAAAGAGTTTGATCATTGCTGTGATCACAGCTTTTTGTTTTCCTTGTATGACGTATGCAGTATCTCGTGAGCCTTGTGGCTGTTGGGGAAGCCGAAGAACTCGTCGTACAGCACGTCCATGACGGGAGAGTCGGCAGATCTGCGCAGACTGTTCTGAACGTCGCTGGTATACAGCGCTTTCGCGCGGGCGTCTCTGAGTTCCACGCTGTTGCGTACGCTGTCGGAGAGGGTGGGCTGACCGCCGCCGTTCACACAACCGCCGGGGCATGCCATGATCTCAACGAAATCGTATTTTTTAGCGCCCGATTTGATTGATTCGAGCAGGGTGCGCGCGTTTTCAAGACCAGAAGTGACCGCTACGCGCAGGGTATGTCCCGCAACGAGGTAGGTCGCTTCCTTTATCGGCTGAGTGCCGCGTACCGCGAAGAAATCGAGCACTTCGAAGTTGCCGTCGAGCATATGCGCCGCCGTTCTCAAAGCCGCTTCCATAACGCCGCCGGTCGCGCCGAATATCGTGCCTGCGCCCGAAGCCGTAGCGAACGGGTTGTCGAATTCTTCGTCGGGAAGTTCGTTGAACTTGATGCCTGCGGTCTTGATCATGCGAGCGAGTTCTCTCGTCGTGATAGCCGCGTCCACGTCGCCGGGCATCTGTTCACGTTTGCACTCGTACTTTTTGGCGGTGCAGGGGATAACGCTGACCACATAGAGGTTCTGGGGGTCTATGCCGTGCTTTTCGCACCAATAGCTTTTGAGAAGCGCGCCGAACATCTGCTGCGGTGATTTGCAGGTTGAGACGTTGGGGATAAATTCGGGATAAGTCTGTTCCACGAACTTGATCCATGCGGGGCAACACGAAGTAAACATCGGCATGGGCTTGTTCGTCTTGATACGGTTGATGAGTTCGCTCGCTTCTTCCATGATCGTCAGGTCAGCCGTCACATCCATATTGAATACGGCGTACGGGTTGAGACGTCTGATCGCCGCCACCATTTTCCCTTCAACGTTCGTGCCGATCGGCATATCGAACGCTTCGCCGAGAGTGGCGCGGATGGAAGGAGCGGTGAAGAAGACGACTTTCTTGGAATCGTCGCCGAGAGCCGCCCATACTTCGTCGACCGTTGAATTTTCACTGAGCGCTCCGACGGGGCACGCTACGATACACTGACCGCAGCCTACGCACGGAGACTCGGAAAGAGGACGGTAGAACGCGCTGCCTATATGCACGTTAAAGCCTCTGCCGATGGGTCCTATCGCGTTGACGTGCTGTTTGCGGCAAGCCGCAACGCAGCGCATGCAGTTGATGCACTTGTCGTTGTCGCGCACGACATACGGAGTGGACAAGTCGATCGGGAGTACGAAGTCTTCGCCCTTGAATCTGTCTTCGTCCACGCTGTAACCGAGGGAGAGCTTCTGAAGCTCGCAGTTGTGGTTACGTTCGCAGGACAGACACTTTTTCTTGTGTTTGCTGAGGAAAAGCTCGAGAGTCATTTTGCGGGAACGACGGCACTTTTCGGTGTTCGTTCTGACTTCCATGCCTTCCGCCACCGGGTAAACGCATGCGGCAACGAGACCGCGCGCGCCGGTCGCCTCGACCACGCACATACGGCAGGAGCCTGCGCAGCTTACGTCCTTGAGGAAGCAGAGCGTGGGGATCTCGATGTGAGCTTTTCTCGCCGCCTGAAGGATAGTCGTTCCTTCGGGTACCGTGACGGATATTCCGTTTATTTTAAGATTGACCATTTTTTCCATTTTCTCCACCTCACTTTCTCTCTATCGCGCCGAATTTGCAGTTTGCGATACACAGCCCGCACTTTACGCACTTTGACGTGTCGATGACGTGCGGTTTCTTGACTTCGCCGCTGATCGCCTTTACGGGGCAGTTCCTCGCGCACAGCGTACAGCCTTTGCACTTGTCGGGGATGATATGGTATGTAAACAGCGCTTTACAAACACCGGCAGGGCAAATCTTGTCGTTGATGTGCGCTTCGTATTCTTTTCTGAAGTAGCGCAGTGTAGAGAGCACCGGGTTGGGTGCAGACTGACCGAGAGCGCACAGAGAAGATTGTTTCATGTGATTTGCAAGTTCCTCGATCTTTACGAGGTCCTCGGGTTCGCCCTTGCCTTCGGTGATCTTTGTCAGAAGCTGGAGCAGACGTTTGGTTCCTATACGGCAGGGGGTGCACTTTCCGCACGATTCGTCCGCCGTAAATTCCAGGTAGAACTTGGAGATGTCCACCATACAGGTGTCTTCGTCCAGGATTATCATACCGCCGCTGCCCATCATGGAGCCGATCGCGAGAAGGCTGTCGTAATCTATCGGAGTGTCAATACATTCCGCAGGGATACAGCCGCCCGACGGACCGCCTGTCTGAGCTGCCTTGAATTTCTTACCGTTCGGGATGCCGCCGCCTATTTCTTCTACTATCTCGCGCAGGGTAGTGCCCATCGGCACTTCGACGAGACCGACGTTGGTGATCTTTCCGCCAAGAGCAAAGACCTTTGTGCCCGAAGAAGTCGGGGTACCTATCGAGGAGAACCATGCCGCGCCGTTCATGATGATCGGGTTGATGTTTGCCCAGGTCTCAACGTTGTTGAGTATCGTCGGCTTTCCGAACAAGCCTTTGACGGCAGGGAACGGAGGACGGGGACGGGGTTCGCCGCGGTGACCTTCTATGCTGGTCATCAGCGCGGTTTCTTCGCCGCAGACGAACGCGCCTGCGCCGAGACGTATCTCTATGTCAAAGTCGAAGCCGGAGCCGAGGATGTTCTTGCCGAGAAGCCCGTACTCGCGCGCCTGCGTTATCGCTATCTTGAGACGTTGAACGGCAACGGGGTATTCCGCGCGGACGTAGATGAAACCGTGGTTGGAGCCGATCGCATATCCCGCGATCGCCATAGCTTCAAGCACGCAGTGCGGGTCGCCTTCGAGCACGGAACGGTCCATGAACGCGCCCGGGTCGCCTTCGTCGGCGTTGCAGCAGACGTATTTGACGTTGCCCTGAGACGCTTTCGCAAAAGACCACTTTCTTCCGGTGGGGAAGCCTGCGCCGCCGCGTCCTCTGAGACCGCTGGCGAGCATTTCGTTGATTACGTCGTCCGGGGTCATTTCCCTGAGAACTTTTTCAAGCGCTTCATAATCGCCCGCGCCGATCGCTTCTTCGATGTCTTCGGGGGCGATAACGCCGCAGTTTCTCAGCGCAATTCTCATCTGCTTCTTGTAGAACGGAGTTTCTGCGAACGGGATTATGCTTCCGTCTGCGGATACCGTGCCCTGATAGAGCAGTTCTTTGACTATTTCGCCGCCCTTGACGAGGTGCTTTTCAGCGACAGTCTTTACGTGTTCGGGCGTCATCTGCGCATAGAAAGCGCCTTCGGGGTAAACTATCATGATCGGACCCAGCGCGCACAGACCGAAGCAACCTGTCTTTACGACGAGGATGTCGTCTATGTTCAGCTCTTTCAGAGACTGTTCCAGCTGAGCTATGACCTGCATTGAGTGAGAAGACGTACAGCCTGTACCGCCGCAGACGAGCACCTGTTTGCGGTAGCCTGTCTTAGCCGCCAGTTTTTCTCCTTCTTCCTTGATAACGCGGCGAACGCGTATCAGGTCCTTTTTCTTTTCGCGTATTTCGTCGAGCTGAGCGTTCGTCATTTCTTATCCCCCCTGTATTTATCGAGAATTTCTTTTACCATTTCGGGTTTGAGTCTGCCGTAAACCTCTTCGTCCACCATCATGACGGGCGCGAGACCACAAGCTCCTACGCAACGACAGCTGTCAATAGAGAACATGCCGTCTTCGGTACATTCGCCGCATTTGATGCCCAGTTGCTTTTCCACTTCCGTCAGGATCTTGTCTGAACCTTTGACGTAGCATGCCGTGCCCAGACATACGCTGATGCGGTGCTTTCCCTTCGGTTTCAGAGAGAACTGAGAATAGAAAGTCGCAACGCCGTAAACTTCGGAAAGGGAAATGCCCAGACCTTCGGCGATGATCGTCTGACCTTCGATGGGCAGATAGCCGTAGATGCCCTGTGCTTCCTGCAAAACGTGCATCAGACAGCCGGGCGTAGAGCGGGATTCTTCAATGACAGCGAGAAGCCGCGCTTTCTGTTCGGCAGTGCCGTGGAACGCAGAATTTTTATCCATTATAACCTCCTTAATACCCGAGGCGCCTTAAACAGGCAAAATATCGGGTCATATACGTATCTATTGTATCATACGTTAAAAAAATATCAAAGTAATTTTAAAATTTAAATTATTTTTTACATTATCTGATCTTATTATCGCAAACTTGAGAAATCAGCAAGATGACAAGACAGGCGCTTAAGCAAAATGCGTTGAAAGCGCATATTTTTTGTTTGTAAAAAACATTGACAATTGATTTTTAATCGGTTATTATATATTAGACATCGCGTAAATGCAAGATCTCAACGCAGAAAGTCGCAACAGTAAACGAACATTATTTATCCAAATATGCTGCTATGGCTCAGCAGGTAGAGCACGTCCTTGGTAAGGACGAGGTCACCGGTTCAAATCCGGTTAGCAGCTCCATTTACGGCACTGTCCAGACGGACAGTGCCTGTTTTTTTTCGTGCTAACCGGTATTGAAATAGTGACGCTCCGTTCGTTTCTCACTACGCTATTCCGTCGCGTTGCTCCTTACAACTCCGGTTATCTGCTCTATTAAAAAAGGCAATCCACTTTTGGTTGCCTTTTTTAATTGCCTGTAAGATTGTCAAACCTGTGAGCGAGTCCGTACCCGGTTTTAATAATAAAAACATTTTGAGTGAGCCCTTTTGCGGTTCGCGTGGTTTTTAGTTTTTTTCATAAAGTTTGAGGAATGGTGATGATTGCTGAAGTGTTCATATTTATTCATTTATTATATCGCTTCTTCCCAGCAGATATTCAACAGAACAACCTAGATGATCGGCAAGGATAATAAGGCTTTCTAGTTCTGGGGAGCAGTCGCCCGATTGCCAGCGGTACAGTATGCTTGAATGAAGGGCGGTCTCTTTTGCTATACGGTATTTGTTTGTTTTAAATTGCTTCATTATAACGGGCAGGCGCTCGCTAAACGGTTTAAGATCCGAAGGCTTAAAGACTTTTTCTTTGTCGGACCGCCCCAGTAAATAGTCGATACTGCAGCCGAAGAATCCGGACAGAATTATCGCCAATCTTAAATTGGGGAGCTGCGCTCCGCGCGCATATCTGCATATCGTATTTTTCGGGATATCAAGCCTCACTGCAAGAGCGGTAGGTTTCAGGTCGCGTTCGCTGAGTAATTCGTTAAACCTTTCGGTAAATATAGATAAAGCGCTCATTTTGTTCCTCAGTCAAAAATATATTGAATTATAGTTACTTTTTGTTGAAAGTAACCGCAATGCGATATATAATATAAGAAAACAAGGGAGAGCTTTTATGGATAAAAATATTGATAAGACGATTTTTGATGCGATTCTTGAAGAGGATTACACCGAAAAAGAACTTGCAAAGGGTATATTGTTTTTATTGAAAGAGTATTACATAGGCAGTTTTAAAGCAGATGGCGAGAAGATACGTATGCATTTTGAAAACGGGCAGAAATTCGTTTTAACGGTCAACGAATATAAAGAAGGCTAATACCCCGTTCCCATTAAGAATGCGATGGCGGCGAGATAGAAATCGCGCAATTGTGTCACGACGTTGTATGGCAGGGCGATCGAATCGACGAAGCGGATGAGGGTCAGCGTGGTCAGAGAAAACAGCCCTATGACCCCGGCAACGTTCGTCTGCAATGCTCTGCGGGGAGAATTTAAGGATTCGCCTGAAATGGACGTCGCTTTGTGCGCTCCGAAATTTTTGCTCAGAAAATACCCTGCCAAGACCGCGGCGGACGTGCGCGTGACCACGTCCAGCACAGACTTTTCGTCTCCGTCCGGCAACGGCAGGAATACGCAGAGCGTCATGTATACCAGCTGTATCGCTAAGTACGCCGTCAGCCATACGTCGCTCGCATTAACGCTTTTAACAGCCGCGTTTACGTTCATCTTCGTCATCGGTTTCATCTTTTCATATTATGATTTTTCTGACGGCTTCGGTGAGAGCCGTTGCCGGCGAGGCAGAGAAGATCGAGTGTTTCACATCAGACATATTATTCTGGTCATGCGTTTGTAAAAATTAGGTACCCGTGTAGGTTATCTGCTATATTTCCGTTGCGATTCCGTCACGCCCGATGCATGCAACAGCCGTAGTTTTTCAGGCTGATTTTTCTTGAGTGCTTTAAATACGAGATGTGAAAAAATAAAAAAGCCGGCGCCGTTTTTTGCTTGCCGCCCGGCGTTTTTTTATCAAATACCTGCATATCGGACCTTATTTCGACGTTATCCGTCAACAGCTACAACGGTCAGCTATATATATTTATTTTTTATTTATTGCACATAAATAGATCGTGTGTTATAATTACAGATGGCAAAATAAAATATAAGAAGGTAAGGTATGAATATTAAGTTTTCTCCCCCGGATATTACTCAGGCGGAAATAGACGAAGTTACAGATTCTTTGAAATCCGGATGGATTACGACAGGGCCCAAAACCAAAGAATTTGAAAAGAGGATTGCCGCGTTTTGCGGCACGTCGAAAGCGGTTTGTCTGAATTCTGCCACCGCAGGTCTTGAGCTTGTGCTCAGGATATTCGGAATAGGCAAGGGAGACGAAGTAATAACAAGTGCGTACACTTATACCGCCAGCGCAAGCGTTATCGAGCACGTAGGAGCTAAGATCGTTCTGTGTGATGTCACCGACAACGGCTATGAGATGGATTACGACAAGCTGGAAGGGCTGATCAACGAAAAAACCAAAGCGGTCATCCCCGTAGATATTGCAGGCAAAATCTGCGACTATGACAGAGTGCGCGCCATACTTGAAAAAAAATCCGATGTGTTCAGACCGTCGAACGATTTGCAGGCAAAGATCGGCAGGGTGTTGTTGCTGGCAGACGCCGCTCACAGTTTCGGTGCCAAAAAGAACGGTTTAATGAGCGGCATGCACGCCGACTTTACTTCTTTCAGCTTCCATGCGGTCAAGAATCTGACGACCGCAGAGGGAGGAGCCGTTGTCTGGAAGGATATCGAGGGCGTGGACAACGACGAACTCTATCACGATTTCATGCTGTGGTCTCTGCACGGACAGAGCAAGGACGCATTGGCGAAAAATCAACTCGGGGCATGGGAATACGACATCAAAATGTGCGGCATGAAGTGCAATATGACGGACATCATGGCGTCGATAGGTCTTGCTCAGCTCAGGAGATACGAAGGGCTGCTCGCCCGCAGAAGGGAGATAATCGGGAAGTATGACGCCGCGCTCAAAGGCTACGGCGAGACGGTCGTGCATTTCGGCGACGATTTTTCCTCAAGCGGACATCTTTATCTCATCAGAGTGAAAGGGATAGACGAAAAGAAGAGAAACGCGATAATTGTCAGAATGGCGGAGAAAGGGGTGGCGACCAACGTGCATTACAAACCGCTTCCAATGCATACCGCATACAAGGCGCTCGGTTTTGACATAAAGGATTATCCCAAGGCTTACGAAAGATATAAAAACGAGATAACGCTCCCGCTTCACACGCTGCTGACGGACGAAGAAGTGGAATACGTGATAGATACGTTCAAAATATCGGTGAGAGAGGTAATGACTGATGTTGAATGAAGAAGACAAGACAGTCTCAATAGAAACTGCAGACGACGGCACGGCAGACAGCGCGACTGAAACCGCCGGCAGTATCGATAATACTGACGAGACCGCCGGAAGCGGCAGGGCGGAGGTGGATTTCGACGCGCTTCTGAAAAAGAAAAGTTTTTCGCTTTTTCTCAAACGTTGTTTCGACATCACGGCTTCCGCGCTGGGGCTGCTCGTACTTGCGATACCTTTTCTGATAATCGCCGTAATAATAAAAGCGACTTCAAAAGGTCCCGTTTTCTTCAGGCAGGTCAGAGTGGGAAAAGGCGGAAAGGAGTTCCGCATATTCAAATTCCGCACAATGGTAGTCGACGCCGAGAAAAGAGGCATGCAGATCACCGTCGGGGCAGACAGCAGAATAACCGGCATCGGCAAGTTTCTCAGAAAGACAAAAGTTGACGAACTGCCGCAGCTCATAAACGTGCTTATCGGGCAGATGAGTTTTGTCGGACCGCGCCCGGAAGTGCCGAAATACGTGGCGATGTACAGCGATTATCAGAGGAATATTCTGAAAATCAAACCGGGAATTACGGAGCTTGCTTCGATCGTTTACCGCGACGAAAACGACGTTCTTGCGAAAAGCGATGACCCTGAAGCGACTTATATCAACGAGATAATGCCCAGGAAAATCGAGCTTAACATAGAGTACATGCAGAAGATGGGCTTCTGGTACGATATAAAACTGATATTCATGACCTTTGCGGCGATATTGAGGTGAAGATGAAATACAGCGTGCTGATGTCCGTATATAAGAACACGGATAAAAACGAATTTGTCGAATGTATCGACAGCCTGAAAATTCAGGATCCCGCGCCTGAGGAGATTGTCTGCGTTATAGACGGACCGGTGGACGGAGAACTTGCCGCGCAGATAAAAGAATACGGCAACGATCCGTTGTTCGTATTTGTTCCTTTGGAACAGAACGTGGGGCTCGGCAACGCTCTCAGAGAGGGCACGGCACATTGTTCCTGCGAATGGATTGCGCGTATGGACAGCGACGACATATGCGCGCCTGACAGAATGGCAAAGCAGGTCGCTTTTCTCGAAACTCATCCCGACGTCGACGTTCTGGGAAGCAATATCGCCGAATTCATAGGAACGAAAGACAACGTCGTCAGCGAAAGGAAAGTACCGGGCGAGCATAAAGACATCTGCGATTATCTGAAAAAAAGATGTCCTTTCAATCATATGACCGTTTTCATCAGGAAATCCGCGCTGGAAAAAGCGGGCGGATATCTGCACTGGCATTATAACGAAGACAGTTATCTGTGGGTCAGGATGTATTTGTCGGGCGCGAAGTTTGCGAACATTGAAGAAAATCTTGTTTTTGCAAGGATAAACGAAGCGACTTTCCAAAGGCGCGGAGGTTACAAGTATTACAAAAGCGAACGCGATCTTTTCAAATTCATGTATAAAAACAAGGTCATCGGGTATTTTGATTATCTGATAGCCAAAACGATAAGATTTGTCGTTCAGGTCCTTATGCCGAACAGCGTAAGGCAGTGGTTTTTCAAGACGTTTGCAAGGAGTTAATATGAGAAAAATCGAAATAGACGAATTTAAAAAGATTTTGGTGGAAGTTATGGATGACATACATGATTTCTGCGAAAAACACGGGATAATTTATTATCTGTCAGGCGGAACGTTGCTTGGCGCAATACGTCATAACGGCATTATTCCGTGGGATGACGACATTGATATTCACATGCCCAGACCGGATTACGACAGATTTATGGAGCTTTATCCGAAAGAGGGCAAGAATGTGTTGCTGGAACATCGTCTTAACGAGGACTATAAGTATCCTTACGCGAAGCTGTATAAGAAAGGTACGCTCATTGTCGAAAAGGGTGCGAATGTCGGAGTCGATATAGGAATATTCGTAGATATTTTTCCGCTCGATGCGCTCGGTAACAGCGAAAAAGAAGCGAAAAAACTCATGAGAAAAATATATCCTTATGTTAATCTCAATCTGAGTCTTCTGGTAGAGCAATGGCGCGAAAACGTGTCTTTCGTCAAGAATTTTGCGATATGGAATCTTCACAACGTTGCGCTTATGATGGGTGGGCATAAAAAACTACTGAAAAAGATAAACAAAATCATGCGCACGTATGATTATAACGAAAGCGCATACGTCGGTGAATTTATTGACGAGGTGCAGTATAAAAGAATAACCGACAAAAAATTGCTTGACGTAAGGTATCTGCACGACTTTGAAGGCAGGCAGTACTATATCCCTTCCGGATACGATAAGATACTGACTGATTTTTACGGCGATTACATGACCCCGCCTCCGCCGGAAAAGCAGGTGCTTACGCACGGTCTGGAAGCATACTCTTTGGAGGACTGAAATGAACGTAGCCATGATTTTATCGGGAGGGGTCGGAAAGAGGCTGGGAGGAAACGTTCCCAAGCAATACCTCACGATAAAAGGAAAAATGATAATCCAATACGTCATCGAAGCGATACGCAAGAGCAGGCAGATCGACAAAATCGTCGTTGTCGCTCACAATCCGTATGCGGAAATGATAAAAGAAAAGTTCGACGTTGACGTGTGTCTCGGCGGCGAGGAACGCAACATCACGCTGAAAAACGGTCTGAATTATATACGTGAAAATTACGATTGCAAAAAGATAATGATCTTTGACGCCGTTCGCCCTATGGTCACTCCCGAACTTGTCGACGATTATATGGACAAGCTTGACGAATACGACATAGTTTTAACCGCGCAGAAGATTACCGACAGCCTCGGATGTTACGATATGCATGAGGTCAGAAGAGAAAGATATTATCTTCTTCAGTCCCCCGAGGCGTACCGTTTTGACGCGCTGTATAAATATTTTGACAGCGAAAGCACGCTTACGGAAGTTGCTCAGCAATTGCCGGAAGACATGAAGACTTATCTCAATTTCGGCTTCAGCGACAATCTGAAGATAACGTATAAGCAGGACCTTTTTCTCGCGGAACAGCTTCTCGGGCTCAACGAAACAAAGGCGAGATTCGAGGTCAGAAGGCTGAAAGAATATCTTGGAAAAAACTATTCAGTTGAAGCTGAGCAGTGGATAAACGATCTTCCGCAGATCATAGAGTATCTGAAATTCAAGTGGAAGTTCGACGATTATTCCATTAACTCAAACGCGCATTTCGGAATTGTCATAAAAACAGAGTCTTCACAGTGGGGCAAGGTCGTTGTAAAGATAGTTCCGCCGTTTATCGGAAGATTCGAACACGAGCTTGGCGTGTATCTCGATTATGCGGACAAGGGGATCATGTGTCCGTTGTACGACTATGACAGATCGTTTTGCGCTTTGCTCATGAAACAGGCTTGTCCGGCGGATTTTGCCGATTTTACCGTTGGAAACGAGAAGAAGATAGAAGCGTTTTTCGACAGGCTCAATGAAAAACTTCTGCCGCGAGACGAGGGAGAAAACGATTACCGCAACATATTGCACGGGAAGTTGCTCATGACGTCGGAAGCGCTCGCTTACGGCAGGCAGATCGACGAGTACGTCAAAGAAGCGGTCAGGATATACGACGAGGAGTTCGGGAAGGATAAGACATATCTCATCCTCGGCGACGTGCATAAATATAACCTTATCGAAGACAAAGACGGCTACGTCGCCATTGATCCGATAGGGTATATCGCAGTCAAAGAAATAGAATATGCGAGATACATAGGCACCGTGCTGACGGAGGATATGGACAATATCGAAAACAATCTGCAAAGGGCGGTTTCATTGTTCTCAAAATACTCAACAAAAGAGAGAATAATCAAAGCGCTGTTTGTCGACGTCGTGTTCAGACTGCATAATACGACTTTTGAAAACGACGACGACGTGCTGGCTAAGAAGTGGTTGAAAGTAATTGAAGTGATAAATAAGGAAAATTAGCCTCGATGTTGGATTTCATCCTGTTCACGGTATTTATTTTTATAATGGCGTTGTTGCAAAAAATGGAGTCAATAAAAACTGTTGCTTATAATAACAATACCGTTTCAGAACTGAACAAAAAAAAAGATAAAGGAACGTTTATGGTCATCGCAATGGTGGTCATGATGTTTCTTGCAATGTTCAGAGGGGTAAACGTCGGTTCGGATACACAAGCCTATCATGATATATTCTATAATATCATCTATAATCCAGATTATTCGCATGCGTCAAGATATGAAATAGGATATATTTTATTGAATAAATTTGTAGGGTTGTTTACTAAGGATGCACAAGGGATAATAATCGTTACCTCATTTTTTTACTATACGGTTTTTATTTGGTTTATTAAGAAGTACAGCAAAGATTATTCTTTTGTTTTGTTACTTTTTTATTTAATGGTATTTTCTGAAACCATTAATATAATAAGACAACAGATCGCAACGGCGTTTATTCTTATAGCCATAGACAGAATAATTAATGCGAAAACATTCAGATCTTTAATATGGATAGCAGTAGCGTGTTTGTTTCACACCAGTGCCGTTCTGTTCTTTGTTCTGCCTTTTACGCAATATTTCCGTTATTATAATTCGGTTGCGACAATCGGGTTATTAATTGTAGCGGTTCTTACTTTTGGGAAATTATTACCTAAAATAGTAGGGGTTATAGCTCCGCAATATGAGCATTATTTTTACGGATCGAACGCAGGAACCGGAGAAGTAACCGTATTTTATGAAACAATGAGAGGTATTGTGTTTCTGGGATTAGCGGCATACGTACTTAATCTAAATAGGCTAGATAAATTTATGGTTGTTGATGGTAAATTGGGATATAATCAGCAAAGAAATTTTGTTCTTTGGGTCTTATTTATTATTTTAGCCGTAACAATAATGAGTTTCAGTCTATATGTTTTCAGAAGATTTGCGATATATCTTGGAATAATAAGTATAGTGTTGCTGTCTAATTATATCAATAAAATTAATCCGAAATTAAGTACGCTTATGAAGATATCGATAATATTGGTTCTTTTGGCGTATTATGCGGTTTTGCAATATACGAGACCGACATGGAATTCTGCTTTTCCGTATGAATTTTTTATATAGTTAGAATATAAGCAGATAATACAAAAAACGGAGGAGAAATAATGGGGCTTAAAGAAAAAATTGCTAAAATTGCCAGAGGTTTCGATGAGGACAAATATTTTGGCTTCAGAGAAAGATACTTTAAAACAAAGGTGAAATTTTTAAAATGGTATTACAGATGGCGCATAATAAGGATGGAAGGAATGTCGGCATATATCGGAATACTTGATAACGAAGAGGGCAGAGACGTTTTTGCAGGCAGACCCATTTTAATACACGGGATATCCGGAATATTTATTTGTGCAACCGCCAGGATCGGTAAAGATGCAAAAATCATGCAAAACGTAACGATAGGCAAAAGCAATAACGCTTCGCCGGTTATAGGGGACAACGTTTTTATCGGCGCGAATGCCTGCATTATAGGTGGAGTCAAAATAGGCAACAACGCGCGTATAGGCGCCGGGGCGGTCGTGGTAAAGGATGTGCCTGACAATACGACGGTCGTTGCGCAGCCGTGCAGATATATACTCAAAGATAAAAATTATAATTATTTGGTCGATATAGACAGATGACGAGGAGAGAATGAGAATTTTACACGTTTTATCATCTACAAACGTAAACAGCGGGATAGCTAATTTTATAATGAATTATTACAGGAAAATCGACAAGACAAAAGTTCAGTTTGATTTTTATGTTTTTACGGATGTAAGTGTAAATTATAATAAAGAAATAGAATCTTACGGAGGGAAAGTATATTATTTTACAAAACCTGGGTTTGCTTCATACTTGAATGCGATTCGAGATATGAAACAATTTTTTGCTGAGCATAAAAATGAATATGACATTATTCATTGTCACGAGATATTGGTTGCAAAACAAATTTTTAAAGCTGCAAGAAAAAGCAATAAAAATATAGTTTGCGTTTCTCATAGCCATAGTAGTAAATTGTCGGACTCTTACATTAAAGCTATTAGGAACAAATTGCTTGTACTCGGATTGATGGGGACATGCGATTACTGTTTCGCGTGCAGTAAACTCGCTGCGATTTGCGCATATGGGAAGAAAGTCTTAAAAAGTGAGAAATATCGATTGGTTTACAATGCCATAGATTTGTCTAAATACTATTTTAATGAAGAACTCAGATTAAAAAAGAGGAAAGAATTAAACGTTGAAAACGATCTGGTTTTAGGAAATGTCGGAAGGCTTGATTCGAATAAAAATCAATTATTTGCAGTTAAAGTCTTACTCTCTGCATTGAAATCGACTCAGAATATAAAACTTATATTGGTCGGAGACGGTGGAGACAGGGCTTTTTTGGAGAAATATGTTATTGATAACGGAATCAGTGATAAGGTAAAGTTTTTGGGTATAAGGTATGATGTTGACGAGATATTAAATGCATTTGATTACTTTATTTTTCCATCGAAACACGAAGGTTTCGGAATATCTTTGGTTGAAGCTCAAGCAAATGGACTCAGGTGTCTGTGTTATGATGATTTGCCGGAAGAGATATTTATAAGCGAGTATATTAAAGCGTTTGATAAAAAGTCTTTACCTGAAGAATGGGCAAAAGAAATAATGTCAAATGACGGAAAGTCTTACGATAGAAAAGAAGGATATAAACAAATCAAAGAGGCTGGTTTTGATACTATAGATTGCGCTATTAAATTAACTGAAACATATTTCGAAATATCAAAAGGAAAGAGATGACGCATTTATTGTTGATGACTGCTTTTGTCTTGATTATGGCGATTTGGCAATGGTCGATATCAAAGAAAATAGCAGGAACAAACATACAGATATGCTTTGGGAAAAGTACAAAAAAAGATAACGGCATTGTCATGATAACCGTGTTACTGGTTATGATGTGCCTTGCTGCGCTTAGAAGTTCTGAGGTGGGAAACGATACAAAAGAATATATCAGAATATTTAATATGGTCATTTCTGATCCTGACTATATTAATGTTACAAGGTTTGAAAAGGGATATTTATATCTGAATAAATTTATCGGATTATTTACCCACAATCCGCAGTGGGTATT
Organism: uncultured Christensenellaceae bacterium; assembly: GCA_944381335.1. The sequence goes on along the minus strand of CALWKT010000039.1, from coordinate 45,483 downwards.
AATTGTAACTTCATCGATTTATTATCTGATATTTATATGGTTTTTTAAAAAACACAGTAAAGATTATGCTTTTACACTTGTTTTGTTTTTCTTTCTTATGTACGGAGCGACATTAACGATGATAAGACAGCAATTGGCGATTGCTTTTGTTTTTGTAGCATTTGACAGGATAATGAACAAACATTGCATAAGAGCAATGATATGGATATTGGTTGCATTTTTATTTCATTCAAGTGCAATTTTGTTGCTAATCCTGCCAATTCTTCCGCATATTAAGTTTAATAAATGGTTGGCGTTTATAATAATTTTGTTATGCTCATTGTGTGCTTTTACAGATTTGCTTTATAAAGTTTGCATAGTGTTGGCACCAAGTTATGCACACTATTTTGACAGCGCATATGTGGGAAGCGGTTGGCTTGCGGTGTCATTCAACTTGTTTTGCAATTTAATCTTTTTTGTGATAATATGGTTTGTGTTGAATCGAGACAAACAAAGCGTGATAGTGGAGGAAAGCACTTTGACTGCAGAAAATGAGAAAAATCTGCAATTGTGGATAGCTTTCATTGCTTTTGCCGGAATGATATTGGGATACAAGATTAATCTCGTAGATAGAATAGTTCTGTATTTTACAGTGTTTGCAGTGTTGTTTTTGCCTAATGCATTGACAAAAACAAATTCCAAATACAAAATGCTAATTGTATTCGGTATAACTTTGATGCTCGCTATGTATTTGATCATTGTTTTAAAATACAGACCAAACTGGAATAGAATATATCCATATACGTTCTTTTGGCAGATTTAAACAAAGATACAGAAAAACTATTGGAGATAAAGATGAGAACGATAAACAAGATCATTACATTGCTTAACAAAATATTGCCAAAATCAAAATACAAGATAGCGCTATACGGCAGAAGTAAGTGCGAAGCGAATCAACATGCGCTAATTCGACATTTGATCGATAACAGATATAACGAAAAATATAAAATATATTTGATATTTTCTAATGAAGACGATATAAAACCGTATATCGGAGTAAAAAACGTCACACCTGTTTTGAGTGCCTCTGCCGGTGCTTTTCATGTTCTTACGTCCAAGTATGTTTTTCATTGTTGGGGATGGGGGAAAATGTATAATAATCCGCCCAAAAGACAGGAGGTCTTTGATATTTGGCATGGCACGGCATTGAAACGTCTGGGAAAGCATGATGACATGTACTATAAAAACGCAAAATATATTTTAGCAACAAGTGATTTTGCAAAAAATTATTTCAAGGAGTGTTTCGGGTATAAAGATAATCAATTTTATATCGGCGGATATCCTCGTTGCGACGCGTTTTTCGATAATATTGATGTCTTGAGTACATTCGGTATAATAAAAAAATCATATTCTAAAATCGTATTATATATGCCTACATTCAGGAGATCTTCTGAATGGGGTATCAGCGATTCGGAAAATGATTTTCCGTTGTTTACCGAACGATCTCTTGTAGAATTTGACAGATATTTAAACGAAAAGAATTGTTTGTTTATTATAAAACCGCATCCGGCTCAGGATGACATTGAAATGTTAAATAAGGTAAAACTTACTAACATCAGGGTGATGAAAAATAACGACTTGTCGGCAAAAAACGTATTGTTGTACGATCTTGTTGCAAATACCGATTTATTGATAACAGATTATTCATCCATATATTTTGACTTTTTATTGACTCAGAAACCGATAGGATTTGTCGTAGACGATATTGGAGAGTATGGCGGAAACAGGGGTTTCGTCGTCGACAATCCACTCGATTATATGCCCGGAGAAAAAATACAAAACGTTGAAGAATTGAAAAGTTTTATCGACGGTATCTTAGTCGGAAAGGACGATTGGAAAGAGGAAAGAAAACGCATAAACGATTTGGTCAACGCCGATCAAAGCGGGGGGTTCTGTAAAAAAATACTTGATTTTGTAGGCATAGTGAAATAAACTGATATTGTGGTTTAAATGAAATACTTATGAATAAATATAAAAGATTGCTATCCAACTCAATAATATTTGCTTTTGGAAATCTCACCGTAAAAGCGGCGCAATTTTTTATTCTTCCGCTTCTTACAAAATATCTTCTTGAAAGTCAGTACGGCATTGTTGAAAACACAGTAGTTACTTTGCAGGATTTGTTCATGCCGTTATTTACGCTTGGACTTGCGGAAGCGTTGTTTAGATTCTCGGTGGATAAAAGACATACCCCTGAAGATATAATTACGAATTCGCTTTCGGTCGTTTTGATCGGTGTAGCGGTATTTTCTGCCGGCGATCTGATTTTTTATTTTATAATGCACGGCTCAGGATCGCTGTATGGTGAAACTTTTATGTTACTCCTTATACCGTTATTTGCGTTCAGATGCGTGAAAAATCTTCTGTCAGAGTTTACGAGAGGAATAGGAAAGACGGTTGTATATGCTACGTCAAGTATTTTGGAAAGCGCAGTTATGCTTTTATTGGCGTATCTGTTGATTATATTTGGGGGAATGGGGATTTACGGTTACATTATTGCTTTGATTTCGGCTCCGATTGTAGGTATAATATTTTTGTCTATACTTGTAAATCCATTAAAATATTTTAAAATTTCAGCGTTTAACGGCTTCAAATTAAAACAGATGTTGAAATATTCTGTGCCGAACGTATGGAATAATATAAGTTGGTGGATAGTACAGACTTCCAGCAAATATTTAATGGTTTACTTGTCGGTTGTAGCCATTGCAGGGCTTTCAGGTAGTCAGGAACTTTACGATCAGGCGTGGGCCGTTTCAGGCGTTTATACGGCTACAAGTAAATTGCCTTCATTGATAAACGTTGCCAGTTCTATATTTTTACAGGCTTGGTCGTTGTCTTCTTCACAGGAAAAAGAGAGTAGCGATCATAATGAGTTTTACAGTAAGGTATTCAGATTTTATTCTCCTGTAATATTCATGGCTACGGCATGTCTGATGCTCGTTTTGCCTTATGTGTCTAAACTTTTGTTGAAGGGGGATTTTTACAGCGGTTGGACATATTCTCCGCTTCTTATAATGGGTGCGGTTGCGGGATGCTTTTCCTCTTTCTTTGGGGCGTTTTTCGGCGCATATTACAAAACTGTTTACGCTATGATTACGACTTTGATTGGTGCGGGAGCGAATTTGTTATTGTGCTTGGTCGGAATACCTGTAGTGGCAAAATACGTCGGACTGGAATACGTCGTTTACGTCGCTATCGGCGCATTTTTCCTGAGTTATAACGCAATTTTTATTTCGAGAATTTTCTATGCGAAGAAACTCGTTAAGCTTAATATTAACTGGCTAAAATTTGCCTTGCTTTACTTGCTCAACATAATTGTTGCAGTGGTATATACTATCAATATCAGTTTGAAATGGATCTTCGCTCTGGTTTCAATAGCGGCGGTAATAGTGCTGAACATAAAGGAAATAAAAGAGATTTTAAGCATGGTTACAAAAGCGGTCAAAAATCGTATGACAAAGAAAAACGCGCCTGTTGCGGAGACCGGATCGCCGGAAGACGTCAATGTCCGGGACGATAATCAGCAGGAAGGGTCTGAAGAGAATAAAAAAGACGAAGGAAGCGAGAATAACAAAGACAGTTAAAATATAAAAATGCTATTTTATTAATGTTAGAAGGAGACAAAAAATGAAAAAAGTAATAACATACGGCACTTACGATCTGTTGCATTATGGACACATAAATCTTTTGCAGAGGGCAAAGGCGATGGGGGATTATCTGATCGTCGGACTGTCGACGGACGAGTTCAACTCTCTCAAGGGCAAGAAGTGCTATTTTTCGTTCAATGAACGCAAAAAGATGCTTGAGGCGCTCAGGTGTGTGGACCTGGTAATTGAGGAAAACAGCTGGGAGCAGAAGATAAGCGACGTCAAAGAATTCAAGGTCGACGTTTTCGTGATGGGCGACGACTGGAAAGGCAAGTTCGATTTTCTGAAAGATTATTGCGAGGTGGTCTATCTGCCGCGTACGCCCGAAATATCGACTACTCAGATCAAAAAAGACCTTGGAGAAAATAAATAGTAAAGGGTGAATACAATGGAAGAAATCAAAATAAGTGTTATCGTTCCTGTTTATAATGCTGAAAAGACATTAGATTGCTGCGTGGAAAGCATAATAAATCAAACGTATAAAAATCTTGAAATAATACTTGTGGAAAACGGGTCTACAGACAGGTCGCTGGAAATGTGTAAAGAATATGCCGCCAAAGACGAGCGAGTTAAAGTGTTTGTGTCAGAAAAAGGCGTTTCCAAAGCAAGAAATTTTGGGTTAAGCGTTATGACGGGACAGTACTACGCTTTTGTAGACAGCGACGATTATCTGGACGTTACGACATATGAAAAGTGTTTTAATAAAGCGCTTGAAACTGGCGCGGATATGGTTTTCTTTTTGATTAATAGTGTATTTTGCGGAAATATAACTAAATCAATAGAAAAAAATATTGGGAAAGTTATAAGAGATAATGATACAAGATATTTATTTTATAGCGGATCTGAAAATGTCAGAGGCGGGCCAATACGTACGTTATATAAATCCGAACTTTTGAGAGATGTACGTTTTAACGAAGCCATGACACATGATGAGGATCGTGTTTACATGTTAGAATGTTTGAAGAGATCTCAAAAAAAAGAATTGTTAGATGAATATTTATATTACAACGTAAATTTTCATAGTGTTCCTTTTGCTTATGCAAAAAAGTATAGGAACAGAGATAATTTTGTAGAATCGTCTCAAATTTTTTGTGAATATGCTGAAAATTATTTAAAGGAAACCGGTAATGAAGATATAATGTATTCTTCCCGTTTTGAGTTTTTGATAATGTTGATAAATTCAATAGTCGGGACAGAAAAACATTATGTAAAAGAGATCAAAAAGCTTTGTTCCAAACCTTATTGGAAAGAGTCAAACAATAAGACGGCATATAAGCAATATCTTAAAGTGTCGGCTACTTGTGGAAAAGTCGTAAAGCTCAAGGCGTGGCTTGTTTACCACAAACTTTATTTTACGTACGGCATTATGGCTAAAACTTACGCAAGAATGAAAGGCGTAAAATAATGGGGTTTATCGGGCTGTTATGGCGGCCCGATTTTTGTATTGGTGCGGCATCCTCCTTCAGAGATAAATCTGTCGAATTATCCGGATTTCGCAACCGACGGTTTACAAATTGAGTGGGTCCGGTAGGTGGCTGAACGGGTGAAACGGATGGTATAATAACGTCGTGGACCCGGGAGTTGCCGAGGTGCAGAATAAACCGGGCGATTCAACGGTAAACGCGGCGTGAAGAAGGTGTTTACCGTGCTTGAAACCGTGCTTTACATCATCCTGCCTTTCTTCTATATTTACTGGTATTACAGACACGGGCACCAAATTTTTGCAGAAGAAAAGAAGCTCGGCTACGGGACTCGCGCGATGAATGCCGGCACTGTTCTGTTTGCGGCTTTCTCACCGCTTATCGGAAGTGTGATAATGCAAAGCAGGATCAATTCGCTTCTTTCCGCGTCAGCGGGAGAGGCGCAGTCTCCAAAGGAAGCGTGACTTTGAGCGAAAGCGGATTATGCCCGCGTAGTTAAATGTAAAACGCTGATCGTAAAGATTGAAAAGGTTATTTCGCCGCGGCTGTACGCCGCGGCTTTTCATTGTCATGCCGGCGGAGAAACAGCGGACGGCGCGATAATTTTCTTTTCGGCGCTTAAAAACATAAACAAACTTGTGGGTTATATTGCAAACTGCGCGCCGTAGTGGTATAATATTTTTATATTCGACAAAGAGGAAAGACTATGGATATTTTCGTTTCTTATTCCAACAAAGACATAGAAAAAGTCAAGCAGTTATGCTCGAGATTTGCCCAAGAGGGGCTGAAATACTGGGTCGCGCACGAGAATACCGATTACGGCGACCAGTACGCCGCGACTATAATCAATCAGATCGAAGAAGCAAGGGTGTTTCTCGTCGTGGTCTCGAAAAGCTCCAATCTGTCCACTCACGTGATAAACGAGATCAACTCTGCGGTCATGAGAAACAAGAAAATCGTTTCCGTGCTGCTGGACGAGATCAAACTTTCCCCTGCTATGGAATACTACCTTGCGAGTACTCATTATCTGGTTTACAAAGACGACGCGTCGTTTTTCGATCAGCTTATCGGCAGGATAACTTCTTTGCTTGGGAAAAAGACGAGCGAAGGAAGCGGCGAGGACAGCGACGATATAGAAAAGATGGCTGAAAAGGGAGACGCTCAGGCGCTCTACGAAGCGGGCAAGAAGTATTATTACGGAAGCGGCGGCGAGAGAAAGAATCTGTCCAAGGCGTTCGAGTGCTTTTCTCTGGCGGCGGAGATGGGTCACGCGCCGGCGCAGAACAATCTCGCGTGGTGCTACGAAGCCGGAGACGGCACGGAGCAAAACTGGGCAAAGGCTCTGGAGTGGTATACGAAATCGGCTGAAAACGGTTGTGCGATCGCGCAGTACAGCCTGGCGTGGATGTACGACAACGGGATCGAGGTGAAGAAGAATCTGAGCAAGGCGATAAGCTGGCACATCAGGGCGGCGGAAAACGGGTACGGGATGTCGCAATACAAACTTGGGCTTGCCTATCTGAACGGAACGGTCGTCGATCAGAACCCGATCATCGCCAATCACTGGCTTATGCTGGCGGCAGATCAGGGCGTGGTTTTCGCTCAGTACAAGCTGGCGGAGAACTACTACTTCGGCGTCGGATGTCAGCGCGACGTGATCAAGGCGAAGACGATGTGGATACTCGCTTCAAACAAAGGTTACACAAAAGCCGAAGAAGCGCTTGAGAAGTATTACGACATCTATTACAACAGCGACGACAAGAGTTTCATCATCTGAGGAGAGAATATGATAATCAAAAACGCATGCATAGAAAACTCTGCTGAGTTGAAGGATATACTGATCAAAGACGGCGTATTCTGCCGCATCGGGAAAGACATTGACGCTGAAGGTGAGGAGGTCATCGATCTTCAGGGGAAGCTGGTGTTGCCTCCTATGATCGAGAGCCATATCCATCTTGACGCGACGATGACTGCCGGCGAACCCAGGTTCAACAAGAGCGGCACTCTGTTCGAAGGGATAGCAATATGGGCGGAGAGGAAAAAGACTCTGACGAAGGCGGACGTGAAGAAACGCGCGGCGCAGGCGATACGCGCGGAAATGCTGAACGGCGTGCAGTACATCCGTACGCATGTTGACGTATGCGATCCGACTCTCACGGCGCTCGAAGCGCTTCTCGAACTGAAAGAGGAGATAAAAGACAAAATCACGCTGCAGATCATAGCTTTTCCGCAGGAGGGCATCCTGAGCTATCCGGGCGCAAAGGCGTTGATCGAAAAGGCGGTGGACGCCGGCGCGGACGGTGTGGGTGCGATACCTCATTACGAGTTCACGAGGGAATACGCGGTGGAATCGCTCGGATATGCCGCGAAACTTGCGGCGGAAAAAGACCTGTTCCTTGATGTGCACTGCGACGAGACGGACGACGAGTCCTCAAGAGGACTTGAAACGCTTGCCGCCAAAGCGATAGAATACGGCAACGGCGCGAAGGTCACGGCAAGCCATACCACGGCGATGCATTCTTACAGCGAAGCGTATATGGGCAGACTTATGAGGGTGCTGAGACTTTCCGGAATAAATTTCGTATCCAATCCGCTTGTAAATTTAAATCTTCAGGGCAGGTTCGACGGATATCCCAAGCGGAGAGGTCTGACGCGCGTGCCGGAACTGCTCGGGAACGGGCTGAACGTGTCATTCGGGCACGACGACATAAGAGATCCGTGGTATCCTCTCGGCAACGGAGATCTGAAAGAGGTCGTATACGCCGGACTGCACGCTCTGCATATGACCGGGTACGACGACATCATGAATAGTTACAGGTTTATCACTCACAATGCCGCGAAAACTCTCGGGCTTTCAGATTATGGAATAAAGGAAGGCGGAAGCGCGGATTTCGTCGTCATTGACGCACCCGACTATTATCAGGCGGTCAGGGATCATTCGGGAGTACTTTATTCTTACAGGAGCGGAAAACAGCTGTGCCGTAAGAAGCCGGGCGAGATCCTTTCGGAGACTGCGTTATAACGGACAGGAGAGCGTCGGAATGCTAAAAAACGGTAATTAATGCGCATATGTATCTTAAAATGCACAAATGTAAAATGTGAAGCACCAGTTTGTACATATCGCTTGCCATTTTTTCTTTTTGTGTTATACTGTAAATGGTGAAGCAGGTCTTTGGACGGCTGTGCGTAGCATTGTCTCCCGAGGGCTTGTGATACGGAAGCAACAAGTCGGGCAACCGACAACATAAAGGATATCTATAGGAGGATATTATGAAAAAGGTAGTATTGACAATATTGGTAATTGCCGTCATCGCAACGATGTGCTTTACCGCAGTTTCCTGCAAAAAGAGCAAGACCGTCGTTGAATGTGAAGAACTCACCATGCTGATGGAAGGCAATTATTACGTTGGCACCGAGGGCACTGTGGATCTCTCAGTCGCGCTTCCGGGCAGCGGATATACTGTCTCCGGCAGCAACGCGACTCTCGACGGCAGCGTTCTGACGGTCAAGAGCGCCGGTGACTTCAATCTCACTTACAAGCCCGAGGATACCGAAGCTGAAGGCATCCAGGAAGACGGGACCGTCACCCTTACGGTGCATGCGTCCGAAGGCGTGAACGTTTCCGATTGGGCAGGGCTCGTTTCTGCGATCGCCGCTTCCAAGAACGTTATGATCCAGAACAACATCACTTCTGAAGGCAAAGATGCCGTTGAGGTGATCAATTCGACCATTTACGGCAACGCTAAAGAAGTCGTCGTCAATTCCATCGTCGGCGGCACCGTCAAGACGAGAGGCGGCAACGCGTTCAACGTCAGCAACGGCAACAAAGCCGTGTTCCAGGACGTTTACTTCTACGGCAAAAAGTATAATGAAGGCGAAGAAGTTATCCTTGAAAACTGCGAAGGCTACGGTCAGATCGTCAACGGCATCAGCACCGACAACAGCAAGCGTACTCAGGTCACGATCAAGCACTGCATTTTCGAAAACTCTCAGAAGATGGTTTATCTCAAAGGCGCGGTCGACTGCACGGTTGACGGCACCGTTATGAGAAACGGCGCCGACGCGCTTCTCGCGGCAGAGACCTGCGAGTACGACGGCGTCAATCTTATCGTCAAGAATTCCGTTTTCGCAAACTCCGTCGTCTGCGGCATAATCCTGTGCGGCTGGACCGAAGTTGCGAACGAGAAAGGTTACTGCTCGCTCAGCCTTGAAGGTTTCGTAGACATCTACAACTGGAAGAGCAGAGACACCGCGAAGCTGATGCCCGCAACCGAAGGCGCAGTTCTTGCAGGTATGGTCAACGGTCTCGTTCAGAGCCAGCTCGGCAAAGAAGAATACAACGGTTATTTCTCCAAGGGTAGCGACGGCAACGATTACGTACACTTCGGCATTGTTATTCTCGCGACCGGCAAGCTTTCTTCCAACCAGTCGAAGGTTACCGGAGCTGAAAACGTAGGCCTTGTGCAGAAGAGCTTCCCGTTGCCCGATGCGGCGAAAGAAATCGCTCACACCTGCCTTCTGTACGGTATCGATCCTGAAAACATCACCATTCAGCCCACCGAAACTCTCGACGACAACAAAGCTCTCAGCTACGAGCTTATTCACGGCAGAGAATAATACAGGAAAAGAAAAAGCACGGGCGGTCCGCAAGGACCGTCCTTTTTTTTTGCGTTATTTTCCCGTTGACAGTGTTTGCGGATAAAGTTTTAAAACAAAAGCCGGCGCACAGGCGGGCAAGTAGGTTGCGGTTGAAAAGACGCGAACTCCGGACGCGCCGGATCGGAACGATTGCAGCGTACGGCATTTTCAGAATTCTTCTGCGGTCCGGAGAGGAGAGAAAGCTTTCGCCGTTTTGCCGCCGTAAACGCGTATTTAACGAAAAAACAGCCAGAAAGCGGTGCGAAAAACGGTATAAAATGCGATTTTGCATATAATTTGCGACGTATCCGGCGCGTCCGAAAAGTTTCAATAGTATTGTCAACGCGCAAAATCTTTGTTATAATATATACGTGAGTTTGGGTTAAGGTTTGCATTGGTATTATAAATCACTTTTCCATGGGCAGGAATGCCCGGAATTTTTGTAAGGAGTTGGATATGGAGCAGGAAAATCAGACTGTTGCCGAAGTTGTCGACGAGCGCAAGCTGGTCGAAATAACGCTTGAGTGCAGCACAAACGTAAGCTATTATCAGATCCAGAACGATACCAGTCCGATTAAAAGACTTTACGTAAAGAACACCAGCGGAGCGGATATCGAGGACCTTCAGGTCAGGATATCTTCTCAGCCGGATTTTTTGTTGCCCTGCACGATAGAGCAGAGCGTGCTTCCGAGGCGCACCACCGCCAAGTTCGAAACGACGGCGAAGCTTTCTCCGCTTTACATGGTCGCAGTAGACAGCGACATGGAAGGAGAGATCGCCGTAGAAGTCCTGACCGGAGACACGGTTGTCGACAGAGCCGTCGCTAAGGTCACAGTCACCGCTTTCGACAAGTGTAATTTCGGGACAAATCCTGAAGTTCTCGCCACGTTCGTCAGGCGTACGGCGCAGGTTAACACGCTGATAACTCAGGTCAACAACAAACTCAAAGACTGGAAACTCGCGCATTTCGTCGGTTACAACGGCAACCGCAACGGCGTGCGCAACTATTTTGCCGCATGTTACAGTGCGCTCGGTGACGAGCATTTCGACATGGCGGAGCCCAAGGCGGAGGATTCAGAGGTCATTCAGTCTCATAAAAACCTCTTCGCTTCCAAGGTCGCCACACCGCTCGAAGCGGCGCTCGTATACGCTTCACTGATAGAGGCGAACGGTCAGAACGCGGTCATAGGCAGAGCGGGAGGGAAATGGTACGTCGGCGTATATCTTAGCGATGAGTGTTCTCAGGACGCCGTGTTCGACGACGTGGACGCGCTGGTCAAGAAATCGGAAAAGGGCGTGAACGAATTCACGATGATCTGCATAAGCGACCTGTTTGACGGAGTGGCTTTCGAAAAGGCGGAAAAGAACGCGATAACGGCGCTCAGGCGCGCTTACAGCGTGGATTTCGCCGTGGACATCAAACGCGCGCGCATAATGCACGTGTTCCCGCTTCCGGAGAGAGTGTACGGTCCCAAGGGTTACGACCTGGTGCAAAGCTCGGATTACATGACCAGCGTCGCGCCTAAACAGTTCAGAGAATACAGAGGCGAGATCGGCGGGCAGAAAGAGATAAACAGGGTGACGCAATGGGAGCGCAGACTTCTGGATATGGACATGCGCAACGCACTGCTCAATTTCAAGGTTTCGCGCACCGCCGTCAAACTGCTGGTGCCTTCACTTGAAGACTTTGTTGGCGCGCTGACCGAAAACAGGACGTTCACCGTGGATTGCAGACCGTCAGAAGGTGTGCAGAATCCGGACAAGCTGGGCGAAGGCTTTGAGAGAAGCTCCTATCTCAAACCGTTTGTGGATTACGTCGCGTACGAATACAAGAACAAGAGGCTTCTTACGGTTTACGATCAGAAAAACCACGACGCGACTTTGCAGAGGCTGATCAAAAAAGAAACGTCCATCCAGGAGGAGACAGGCACGACCACGCTTTACGTCGCCGCCGGCTTCCTGAAGTGGAAAGAAAACGAGCACGGCGAGGACAAGTTCGCTCCGCTCCTCCTTTATCCGGTGACGATAAGCAAGAAGGGCGTGGCGGCTCCCGTATATACGGTCGACGTCAACACGGACGACATACGTCTGAACAGCACGTTGCTGGAATTTCTGTATCAGGAATTCAATCAGGACATAAGAGGACTTGCCGAAGTTGCACTGGACACTCAGCAGAATATCCTTTCGGTCATCGCGCGTCTGAAGAAAGAAGTGGTGGGCAGAAAGGGCTGGGAGATCTTCTCCAACGTGTTCATCGCAAGCCTTTCTTTCGCAAACTATCAGCTGTGGTACGACGTCAAATACAAGTCCGACAGGTTCAGAGAACATCCGATCGTGCGTTCTCTGATCAACAATAAGCTCGAACTGCCGGAGGGCGCGTTCGATCTTTCTTCAAGAAGCAGCGACGAAGCGTATACGGCGGAGGAGAGGATGTATCTGCCTATATCCGCAGACTCGTCGCAGTACAGCGCGATCTACGACAGTCTGTCAAAAAGCTTTGTGCTCCACGGTCCTCCGGGAACGGGCAAATCCCAGACGATCACGAATATAATAGCAAACAATATAGTGCGCGGACGCCGCGTTCTGTTCGTCGCGGAGAAGATGGCGGCGCTATCAGTCGTTCACAACAGACTGCGGCAGATAGGTCTGGGCGATTTCTGCCTGGAGCTTCACAGCAACAAGACAAACAAGAACGCCGTGCTTTCTCAGATCGTCAGAACGATGTCTCTCACAGAACAGAAAGAGACGGGCGACATTGACGATAAACTGCAGGAGATCAACACCTGCGTGGAAAAATTGCAGAAAGAGCTTGACGCTATGCACCGCAGGAGATATCTCGGAGTGTCGCTGTATCAGGCTATCATGGGCTATTTCGAAAACAAGGATTCGAGAGACTGTCTGCATATCGACAGCATGTTTTACGAAAAGCTGGTGGAGTCCACTTTCCAGAAATATATCGAAATGCTGACCGAACTCGCCCTCAGAGCCAAGGAGTGCGGAGACATAGAAAAGTCGCCTTTCAGACACATCGGGAATTTCACTTTCGACGAGAAGTGGAATGAAGAAGGTTCGGCGATACTCGAAGTTTTCGAACAGGAACTGAAACATCTGAGGCAGTATGCAAAGATGCTCACGCCGCTGTTCAACATGCGCACCGTTGCGCTGACGACGCCCAAGCTCAAGGCGCTTTACAGGATCTGCAAGTCCTTTGAAAGCGACTGCGTGAGAAAATATTTTTCCGCGGCGGCAAAGGGGAAGAAGCCGCGCGGCATTGTGGATTCGTACATCGAAGCGCGCTCCAAAACAGACAATATGATCGCGGAATACACGTCGCGTTACGGGGTGTATCCGTCCGGACTTCCGATGAGCGAAGTGGCTGACGCCGCAAAGACGGGAGTGTTCTCGCGTGCCGTCAAGAGGGTCATTCCTCCGGATCTTGACAAGAAGGACAGGACCGCGTTTGCGGAATATCTGCTCAAATGCGAACAGACCCGCGATGTGTTCGAGCGCCGCTCAGAGGAACTTTCGGAGATATTCGGGATCAGGAGCGGAGATCGGGTCACACTTGACGCTTACGCGAACCAGATCGCGGCGCTTTACGAAAACGGGAAGCAGTTGTATGCGGAATTCAACGGCGACGTGTTCGACGACAGCTGCGCTTCTCTCACAAAGTACGGTGTCAACAACTATACCAAATTCTATATGTACGCATACGAAAGTTGCGCGCGTGCGGAAGCGGCGTTCTGCCGGGTGTTCAATACCGGCGGTTACAGCGGCGGCAACGACCTGAACGCAAAAGTGGAGTACGTGGGAAGCCTTCAGAAAAACTTCGGCTTTATCCCCAACTGGTGCAAGTATCAGGAAATGGTCGAAATGTGCCGCAAGAGCGGTCTCGATTTCGTGCTCGAACCTTTGCAGGACGGCGAGATCTCCGCAATGGAAGTGCTGAGCTGTTTCAAGAAATGCGTATATTATAACTTCATCAGAAGCGAACTTCTGCTTGACGATGTGCTGTGTCAGTTCTCCGGGCTCAATCTCGAAGAAGTTGCGGCGCGATTCAAGGAACTCAGCGAGGAATACGAACGCCAGACCAGGAAGCTTCTTTACGAAAAACTCGTTGCCAACGTGCCCAAACCGGACGCAGAAGGCGAGCACAACCTTGAGAGAGTGCTGCTTCTGAGAGCGGAAAAGTCGAATATGAAGGGCACGACGCTGCGCGGACTGTTCTCCAAAATACCGCATATACTCGCGACGTGCTGTCCGTGTATGCTGATGAGTCCGACGTCGGTCACGCAGTTCCTGGACATAGACATGGACAAGTTCGATCTGGTGATATTCGACGAAGCCTCTCAGCTTCCGACATGCAAGGCTGTGGGCTGTATCGCGCGCGGCAAGAACGTCATCGTCGTCGGCGACCCCAAACAGCTGCCGCCCACGACCTTCTTCAACGTGGATTACAAGGACGATGAGCATTACGACGTGGAGGATCTGGACAGTATTCTCGACGACTGCCTTGCGCTGGGCATGCCCGAAAACCATCTGCTGTGGCATTACAGGTCTTTGCACGAGAGCCTTATCGCGTTCTCCAACGCGATGTATTACGGCAATACGCTTCTCACGTTCCCGTCTCCCAACGAGCTGAACAGCAAGGTCTCCTTACGCTATGTGGACGGCGTTTACGAGAGGGGCGGACTCAAGTGCAACAAGAAAGAGGGCGACGAGCTTGTCGCAGAGGTCATCAGGAGGCTGAAAGATCCGAGCGAGCGCAAGTACAGCATAGGCATAGTCACCTTCAATATCGCGCAGCAGAACTATATCGAAAACGAGCTGACGAAGCGCATCCACGAGAACGGGCTTGACGCGGAAGCTTACGACAGAGAGGAGCCGGTGTTCGTCAAGAACCTTGAAAACGTGCAGGGCGACGAGAGAGATCTGATCCTGTTCAGCGTGGGATACGCGCCCGACAAGAACGGCAAACTTTCTCTCAACTTCGGTCCTATCAACCAGAGCGGAGGCTACAAACGTCTTAACGTCGCGGTCACGAGAGCAAGAAACGAGATGGTGGTCTTCAGCGGTATATCGGGGCATATGATAGACCTCAGCCGCACCAACAGCAAGGGCGTCGAAGGGCTGAAAGCCTTCCTCGAATATGCCGAGAGGGGCAGAGAAATGCTCGCCATCAACTCTCAGGATATTGCTGAGAGAGGATGCGGCATAGGAGAGATGCTCGCAAAAGAACTCAAGGACAGAGGGATCGTCTGCGATTACAACCTCGGCGTATCCGATTTCAAGATCGACGTCGCCGTCGTGGATCCCAAGAACAAGAACAGGTACGTGCTGGCGATACTTGCGGACAGCGAAAACAGCTGTAAGCTGCGCGGCGTAAAGGACAGAGTGACCATGCAGACGAAGATCCTGAGAAAACTCGGCTGGAACGTATATCAGCTGTGGACCGTCAATTACTACAACAATCCGCGCAGAGAGATCAACAAGATAAAGGATTATGTGACCGCGCTGACGCAGAAGAAAGTCCTCAGCAAGAAGGTGATCAAAGAGGTGATGGCGAAATACCGCACTCCGTACAGGTCGTATACGGTAAAGCCGCTCAGCAAACCGGGCACGGATTACGTACTGGACATAGCCAGCGAGGACAAGATCAAAGAGCGCATACGCGCGATCATAGACAGAGAATCCCCGATCGAAGAACATTATTTGCTGGACAAGCTGACGAGCATCTACAACATCCCCGGCACAGCGAAGAAGGCGATAGCGCAACTCGTAGAATACGTGGGCGCGTTCGACGGCTTCAGAAAGGAAGTGGGAGGAAAGGTATTCTACGTCGACAAGCCGGTTGAAACTTTCCGTCCGTCTGACGAAAAGATAAAGCGTGACATCACCAGGATATATCCCGACGAGATAATCGCCGCGGTCAAGTGCGCGATAGAGACAAACGTCGGGATGACGCGCGACGCCGTGGTCAAAGAAGTCGTTGCGCTTTTCGGATACGGCAAGAAGACGAAAGCCGTCGCAGACTGGATAGACAAAGCGATCGAAACCGCGCTGGACGAAAAACAGCTGATGATCACGGTTGACGGGATATTGACGACCTGACGGTGAAAAAGCCGGAAAAACGAATACTTATCCGCAATTTTGCGGATAAGTATTTTTTTTGTCGTATTGCTTGCGAGCGACGGACGCATTTGAAATTTACTCTGAAAAAGCGCTCAGTAATAGTGGGTCAGCGTTTTTTGAGAGGGTAGGTAACTTTGCCCATAAGACAACGCGTGGGTTCTTTTTCTATCACGAGACCGCAACAGTTGCACATTATGCATTGACTTTTCGTACATTCTCCGTTTTTGAGTTTTCTTGCGAAATTAGGCTCGCAGATAAACGGACGGCACATGGAGACCGCCGCCATTCCGTCTGCCACCAGTTTCCGCATTTCCTCGACGTCGGATATGCCGCCCACGACGATAAGGTCGGTTTTCACTTCTTTTTGAAGCGCGTATGCCGCGGGGACGTTGAAAAGCCTGAGCGGTCTTGGCTGAGGGATGAGCGGGTTGAACAGCTTAGCCGCGGCAAGCACGATCCTGTTGAGAGTGCGCGGCATACTTGCGAGAGGCTCTCTGTACGCAAATATCGCGTCCATCGGGAACCGCTTCGATCTCATTGTGTTCATGCCGTCCTGCACGCTTCCGCACGACACTTCGATCGCGTCCACGCCGTATTCTTCGAGCAGTTTCGCTACTTTGACGGCGTAATCCACCCTCATTCCTTTTCTGCGCTTGTCGGTTGCGGACAGCTTGACCCAGATCGGGAAGTCACTGACGGCGGTGCGGGCTTCCGTGAGGATCTCTTTTACTATGCGCATGCGGTTTTCGAGCGAGCCGCCGTATTCGTCTTTACGCTTGTTGCCGTTCTCGGAAATGAAATCGTGCAGAAGATAGCCGTGCGCGAGGTGGAGCTGCGCTCCGTCGTAACCGTATTCTTTTGCGCGAACGATCGCGCTGACGAAATCGTTTTTCACGCGCGTTATGTCTTCCTTGGTCATTTCGCGCGCTTTGTCCGGGTAGAGGAGGTGGCGTTTCGCGGTGGGCGCGATCTTTTTTATGCCGATCGCTTTGCTCGAAGTCTGCCTGCCGCAATGAGCGAGTTGCGCCACGATTGCCGCGCCCGCTTCGTGTACGGCGGCGGTCAGCTTTTTGTATCCGTCAGCCGCGTCGGGATTGAAAAATCCCAGACAGCGCGGGTAATTGGAGCGCCCGTCCGGGCTTACGATCGCATAGCCTTGTATTATGCATCCCACGTCGTTCTTTGCGAGATAGACGTATTTGCGTATGAGTTCTTCGCTCGGGCCTTCGTTTGCCGGGTCTGCCAGTCCGTCGTGAGTTGCGCTTCTTACGATGCGGTTTTTCATTGAGATACCGCCCACGGTGCAGTTTTCAAAAAGTTCCATTGTCGTCACCTTTATTTTCCGAAACGCGCCACGAGCGCGTCGTATTGTTCGTCTGTGATATGCATCACGCTGCCGTGTCTCGGCGAAAAGTCAAAATCGTAATATTTAGGGTCTACGCGTTTGAAAGAGGTCATATCCTCGGTCTGCTGAAGCACGAAATTCCCTTTGCTGTAGCAGTCGAGCATCATGACGTAGCTGTCCGTGCCGCTGATATTGTATATGAAGTTGCCCTCCACGTCAGAGAAAAATACGCTTACGAGAGAGTCCTCGGGTTCTTTGTACGGACCGCTCGGGGATCCTGCGGCAGCGTAACGTATGCGGCTTTCGTTTTCGTCCTTGTAATACAGATAAAAAACGCCGTCCTTTTCGATGATGTCCGCGTCGATCGCGTCGTTTCCGTTCTCGGGAGCGAACAGTATTTCCGGCTCCGAGACAAGCGTTTTGAAATCTTTGGTGTAAGCGTACCAGACCACGGTGCCGCTCCAGCCCTTTTCCTCGCTGTTTTCGCAGTTCGCCCAGTAAAGCATATATGCCTGTTCGCTTTCGTCCCAGATTGCCTGCGGCGCCCACGCGCGCACTGTGTCGGGGAGTCCGTATTCCCTGATGTCGATCAGTCCCGTCTCAGTCCAGTCTGTCAGGTTTTCGCTGTGCCAGACGATAAAGCGGTGATTTGAAGACCAGCCGTCCTCGCTCCGCATATCTGTTGCGAGAATGTAGAAGGTGCCGTCCTGCGCCTTAAAGATATAAGGATCGCGCGCGCTTCCCGTGCCCAGAGTCTGGGTGATCACCGGCTTGTTGCCGTTCAGAGGAGAGAAAGAATATCCGTCTTCGCTGACGGCGAAACATATGCGTTCTTCTTCGGGTTCGTTTCCGGTAAAATACGCCATCAGGTATTTTCCCGAGTCTCCGGTCGCTTTGTCTGCATAATCGATGACTCCGGTCAGATACAGCGCGACCGGGACCGCCACTGCCGCAATTACAAGCGCGACAGCCATGCAAACAACGACGATTTTAACACTTTTATTCATAAACACCTCGCAAATTTATTTTAAAATAAAAAACGACTCAGGTCAACGGGTTTGGAAAAACCGGACGGAATTACATGAAAAAGTTTTAAAAAATTGCTTTGAATTAAAAAATATTTCCTTCAGATATTGCAAATAGCCGGCGGATGTGTTAGAATTTATTCATGTCATGGAACACTATTAAATTTTACGGAGGAAATTTATGACAACTGATGAAATCGTTTCTAGCTACAAAAATGCTTTGGCTGAAGTCGAAGCACTCGGCGCGACTTTTGAGGACGCGATGAAGAAACATGACAAGGATTTCAGCAAAGAATATTTCTGCTGGATGTTTGAATCTCTGCTTCAGTACTCTCTGCTCGAGATGTCGTGGGTGGATGGTGTGATCAATCCCAATGAGGTTTTGCTCGCAAACAAGGTCACGAAGTACGGCGACGTTGTTTCTCTGGGCAACGCACTGCTCAAAACCAATGTAAAGTGGACCGATCTTCTCGATATGAGCGCCAGCGATATGAAGAGATGGCTGGCAAGCTTCAAGAACGCTCTGACCCCGATGAAAAATATATTCGTCGGACAGTTTGCGGCTTTCGACAACGTCGCTCCCGGCGATTCTCTCGACAAGCTGACTGACGGCGTCACTTCGTTGCTCGTTCTGTTCTGCGCAATAGACGGCAAGTCCGAAGAACGCGAAAAAGAGGCGGCAAAGAACTCACTCATAGTTTCTGTGCTTGTCGACATCGCCAGACTCATTAAAAACTGAATAAATAAAAAAGGAGCCGCACGGCTCCTTTTTTATTGGTCGGCGAATATTATCTGTTGCGGAATCTGCGTAAGACGCAACGGGTAATAACCGCTAGGCAGCCCGAGCAATTGAGCCGGGAGTATAGGAGCCGACCACGGATAACAAAAAGAAAACGTCGCGTATCACGCGACGTTTTTTGGTGACTCTGTGGGGAATCGAACCCCAGTAGCAGCCGTGAGAGGGCTGAGTCTTAACCGCTGGACCACAGAGCCATTAATGTTTGCTTGCCCGGATTTCGCCGTTTTGAGCATTATTATATTATCATACGCTTTGGGTTTTGTCTATCGTTTTTTTGTAAAATGGAAGAATTTTATGTTTTTTCGTCATCTGCAAGCTTTTTTTTTTTTTGCGAGAAATGTTCATCGACGACAGACGTTACCGGAGGGATAGTTTCAAAGGCGGGAATCGGGTGAAAAACCGTATGAGCGCTCAAGGCAAGCGTATGTGCAGCGCCGTTTCGCGTCCGAACGGATTGTCCGCTCGTTGACAACGTTTTGCCTGTGCTATATAATATTTACAATACCGTTTTCTCTGTTGCGGAATGCCGGAGTGAAGCAGGATTTTATAAAAAATGCGCCGCATCCCGTGAAAGATACGGCGGAGGAGAGAAATGATCGGAACGTACAAGAGTGCGGTGACTGAAGCGGGGATGGCTGTTCATCCGGATTTTTTAATAGAAGGTAGCAGGCTTTTGAAATATAAAGGCTCGTCTTCAAACGTGGAAATCCCGTTCGGTGTGACCGAAATAGGCGACCGCGCTTTTTCCGACTGCGTGACAGTCAGAAAAGTAAGCGTTCAGTGCAACCTTACCCGTATTGGGGACGGCGCTTTCGAAAATTGCAGCAAACTTCGTGAAATCGTGATCCCCGTCAGCGTGACCGTTATCGGAGCGACTGCTTTCAAGAACTGCGCAGAACTGGTATCTGTCAGCGTTTTTTCTCCGGGTAAAAGCTCAGCTCCTTCAAGCGAAGAGGGAGAAAGTGTACGTTTTCCCGAAGGAGTAAAGGAAATCAGAAAAGAGACCTTTTCAGGATGTAAAAAAATAACCAGAGTCGACGTGCACAAAGGGATCAGGAAAATTTTCGAAAGGGCTTTTTACGGATGCGAATCTCTGAAAGAGGCGGTCCTTCACGAAGGCTTGGAGAAAATAGGCGATATGGCTTTCGGAATCTGCAGAAACCTGGACAGAATCGAATTGCCCAAAAGCGTTGCCGAAATAGGGAGAGGCGCGTTTGAAACGAAACGCGTCTGGAGTCACGGCAGGAAATTCTTTACTTCAAACGACGTAAGAATCCTCGAGTATCCCAACGTCATCACGTCAGATTATGCGTTCGTTCAGGATAAGGAGCGCGCGAGTCTCACGGAATACAAAGGAAGCGATACCAAAGTAAAAGTGCCTGAAAAAATATTTTCCCAGCCTGTCCGGTTTTATGTCTCAGGTCTCGGCAGAGCGTATGCCGGCATAAAGGAGCTTGAAGAGATAGAGATCGGGAGCAATATAACCGAGATCCCTCCTTACGCATTCAGAGGGTGTGAAAATCTTCTCAGAATAACGCTCCCCAAAAACTTGAAGCGTATAGGCTTCGGCGCGTTCAGGGATTGCATCAGCCTTACAGAGATCGTGATCCCGGATTCCGTGACGGAAATAGGCGAAGGGGCGTTTGAAAACTGCGTAGGATTGTTTTCTGTAAAACTTCCCGGGAAACTGGCAAGGTTAGAAAACAAAGCGTTCATGAGATGCAACGGTCTTACGCAGATCGACATCCCTGAACGAGTCAGAGAAATAGGCGACGACGCGTTTTTCTGTTGCGGGAATCTGAAAGAGGCGAATTTCCCGTGCACGCTCGTCGATATCGGAAAAAGGGCGTTTTATCAGTGCGTAAATCTTGAAAAGGCAGAACTCCCCGACGGATTAGAGGAAATAGGCGACAAGGCTTTTTACGGGTGCGGCAACTTGAAAGTCAGGCTGCCTGAAAACGTCAGAATAATCGGAGACGAAGCTTTCAGAAAATGCAGGATAGGTTTGGCAGACAGGCTGAAGCTGATCGGATCTTCAATGAAAAAATAACGCTTGTCGTCCTTTGAATAACGACTGAGATAAAAACGCACGCGAGTGAAGCGTGCGTAATTTTTTTGCTTTAATCTACACGGGCACGAAAAAATCAGAATTTTATCTTTCTCAGATCGTCTCCGAGAAGTTCTCTGGTAACAGAATAATTCTTGTTCGTCATGCGTGAAACCGTACGTTCGCCGTACCTCAGCATGAGTTCTTCCAGATTGAGGTTGGAAGTCACCATCGTCTTTTTCCCGTTGACGAGACGAGTGTTGATCACGTTGTAAAGATATTCTTTTGTCACGCTTTTCAGCATCGGTTCTGTGCCCAGGTCGTCTATTATCAGCATTTCGCAGTCAAGGATGAATTCAGTGTAGCGCGAACGCCTGGAGACGTCTGAAGTGTGGTATTTCAGCATAAGATCCACGAACTCGAACGCGGTGACGAAACAGACGGATATTCCTTTTGAAGAAAGTTCGTTGGCGATAGCGTATGCGAGGGTGGTTTTACCCACGCCGGACTGACCGGTCAGCAGTATGAAGTCGACGCGCGTTTCTTCGAAGCGGTCGCAGAACTCCTTCATCTTTTCGTAGAGAATACCGAGCGATCTGCCCTGAGCGCAGTTTGTATCCGTTGCCAGGTTGTCTGCAAAAGTGACGTGAGGGATGCGCCCGGTCCTGGTGTCCTCCTTGACGAGGGCAAGGTAGAGCGGCATTGCGCAGGAACAGAGCTTTTCGCCCACAAAACCTGTGTCGCCGCATTTTTTGCAGTGAACGTGTAGAGAGAGGTCAAAGCCCTTTTCGGCGACGATGTTGTCGAGCGCCGTCTTTGCGGCGCGATATTTTTTTTCAAGTTCCGGGGTCGCGTTGTCTGCCGCCTTTGCGCGCGCGTAATCCACAGAAACGGCTGAAAACTCTCTTTCGGCATCGGCAAACTCAGGATCTTTGCGCGCGGCCGCGCAACGACGGTTCCTGTCGTTGTCCTCTTTTTCTCTGAGCGCCGCATAGCGCGCCGATATAATCCTGACGTATCTTTTTGGGTATCTCATATCAGATCTCTATATCCTCGTAGTCCTGCAGGTCTCCGAAAAGGGAACCTATTTCTTCTTTGGTATACCTGCGTTCGAGTTTTCCTCCCTGAGGGCTTTCTTTTCCCGCTTGCGGCTGAGAGGCGAGCAGAGTTTTGACCTGAGAGAGTTCAAACGCTTTCGCTTCTTTGCAGCGCGTCAGAAGTTTCGTGACATAGCCCACCGCCTGCGGTCTGCCCTGAGCGAGAGACGCGCAGTAAAGAATCGCTTCGTCGTCAAAGCCCCAGTCCGTCCACAGCGTGTAAGCGTCGCGGTCGCTCTGAGTGACCATACGGGATGTGCAAGCGGTTTCAAGCACTTTTTTGATTTTCTTTTCGCGTTCTGCGAGCTGACCTAGATATTCGTTGATGCTTTCCACGGTCACGCAGCCCTGTTTGTAAAACTTTGAAACGATAGCGTTCATACCGCTCAGAGAACGTATTGAATTTTCGAAGCAGTATTCCGCTATCAGCGTCAGCGCGCTGTTGTCAAAGCCCTGAGAGAGCCACACGCAGACGTAGTGGCTGACCACTGTGTCGAGGTTTTCGTATCTGACGCCTATGATTCTGGTGACCTCTTTCGCGAGGTCGAACATGTTCTGTTTTTCTTCGCTGTAAGCCTTCATGTCCGCAACCGTCAGGCAGTTGTGAGAAAAATATTCGTCGAGTATCTTGTCCAGCCTCTCCATGCCGCCGCGCTTTTTGCACTGCTTCGCCGCGAAGAGTATGCAGGCGAGATCGAAGCCCCAACTCTGCGTCCACTTGACGTAAAGTTGTTTGTCTTCGATGTCGACGGGGGATTTTTTGCCCAGTTCTTTTGCGATCATTCTGAGCGCTTCCGAGCTAGCTTCCTGCCTGGAGATCATTTCTTCTGCGTCCTGGACGGTGCGCACGCCGCTGTCGTACCAGCTCTGCGCGACTGCGAGCACGTATTTTTCGCGCACGTCGTATCCCTTGTAATTGACGCAGTATCTCGCGATCATCAGCATGACTTCCTGAGGCATATGAGTGGATTCCATGAAATCGTAATATTTAAGGTAGTCCGCCTGAGTGAAGTCTCTGTCCGGGAATATTTCGTGAAGCTGAGCGTTGAATTCTCCGTATTTTGCGGGTTTGAAGTATCTTATCTTTTCGTCCATGCCCCTGACGTAGTTGTAGCGCACTTCGAACGGGTCGGAAGAAACGACGGTCACAAGCCCCTGTTTTTCCCAGTAGCCGAACGCTGCAATTATCTTGTCTTCGCTGACGGAGAGGACGTTGCAGAAATGGGGAAGGGTGTTGTCCGCGGCGACGGGATCCGAGCAGAGATAAAGCCCGAGCATATACGTCTTGAGCTGAATTTCGTCGGCTTCAGGCATATAGTCCGTCACGAATTTGTTGTCGAGTACGACGCATCCCTTGCGCGCGCCTTCGTCCGACATCCGGCACAGCCCCATTTTTCCCTCCTTGCATAAAAAGAATTTCCTTATTGAAAAAAGAATATATTTATGCTAAACTGATATGGTAAAAACATATTAACATATCCGGGAGCTTTTTGCAATTGCCGCAGATAAAAAAAACGGGTAATATAAAATCCCTTGAAGGGCACATCATATTATAAGGAGAAAGTATGCAGGGTTTTGAAGAAAAAGAGATCGCCGCGAGCGTCGGGACCGCCGTCGTCGCGCTGACGGAAGAGCCTGAAGAAAACGCCTACCTTGCGATAAGAAACGTGAGCAAGGTTTTCAAAAAAGGAATCGCGCGTTTTATAAAAGGCAAAGAAGGCATAGTCGCGCTCGACAACGTGTCTCTCGGGATCCGCAAGGGCGAGATCTTCGGTCTGCTCGGACCCAACGGCGCGGGAAAATCCACCTTGATAAAAGTCGTCACCGGGCTTGTGATCCCGGACAACGGAGAGGTCACGCTCGACAATCTTGACTTCAGGCGCGACAAAGAAGAATATATGCGCAGGATAGGCGCGCAGATAGAGACCCCGGTGTTTTTCAACAAGCAGTCCGGCTGGTGGAACCTGGAATACCTGGCAAAACTTCAGGGCGGGCTTCCCGAGCAGAGGATCAAAGACATCGTAGAACTTGTCGGGCTGTCGGAAAGGATAAAGTCGCGCGTAGGCACATATTCCATGGGTATGCGCCAGAGGCTGGGACTTGCGCAGGCGATAATGCACAAACCCGAATTCCTCGTGCTTGACGAACCGATAAACGGACTCGATCCGGACGGGATCGCACAGGTCAGGGATCTTATACTCAGGCTGAGAGACGAGTACGGCACGACGGTGATGTTTTCGTCTCACATCCTCGGAGAAATGCAGACGCTTTGCGACAGAGTGGCGTTTATGTCCAGAGGCAGGATCGTCGCCGTAAAGACAAGGGCGGAGATAGAAAGAGGACTTGGCGACGTGGTGATACTTTCCGTGCTGTGCGACGAACCCAACAGAGCGGCGGCGCTCATCAACGAAAAATTCGGTTTCCGCACAAAGGTGCAGGCGGAGACGCTGTACGTCGAAGTCAAGGGCGGCGACGCGGCGGCGATCAACAAAGCGCTGATAGAGAACGGCATATCCGTTGTAAGCTTCAGCGTCAAGAAGCGTACGCTTGAAGAAATGTACAAGGAGCTGACGAAATGAAAGGATTTTTAACCGCGTTTTCACTTGAATGTAAAAAGGTTTTTTCGTCCAAAGGCTTCTGGATCTTCGCCGTCGTAATCCTCATACTGTGCCTGATCGTCACGGTGTCTTTCAGGACGCTCGGAGATATGCTTCAGGGCATGGACAATTCGGCGCTGACAGGCAGCGTTTCGGCTGCGGAAATGGCGGACATGTACCGTGTGGAACTTGACGAATATTACGCGCTTGTCGAAAGCGGAGATCTGAAGATAGAGGCTTCGACGACAACAGAGACCTATCTCAAGAATATGATAGCGCTGTACGACTACCTCGACGAGAACGGCATAAAACCGGATAGGATCACCACGCTGGGCGCGATCGGGTCGATAAACATGAGCTCGGGCGACTATGTGGTGATGATGTCTATGATCGTGTCGGCGTTCGTGGCGATCATGGCGATCGTGCTCGCGGCGCGCGCGGTAGCGGGAGAGACTGATGACGGGACCATGCGCATGCAACTGACAAGACCCGTGAAGAGGAGCGTTCTGCTGACGGCAAAGACGGGCGCGGTGTTCGTCACCTCGCTTGTTCTCTCCGTTGTGCTGAACGTGTTGTTCATGGTGATCGGAGCGATATTTTTCGATGGTGCGTCGCATGACGTGTTGCTTATAGACGCATATCAGAATATAGCGATAATCAACCCCTATGCGGCAATTTTCCTTTTGACGCTGTTCAACGCGGTGACGCTCGCCGTGCTTGTTCAGTTTACCGTTTTCGTGGGAAATTTCGCCAATAAATCCGCGGCGCTTGCGATACCTCTCGTACTGTTTCTGTTTGCGGATACGATCGCGTCGCTTCTCTACGACACGTGGATCCCGTTTGTCGGGCTGTTTACCAATCTGAGCTGGGCGACGGCGCTTACGCCGGCAGGCGCGCCGATCAGGGGAATGAGCATATACACAATGATCGCCGTGACTACGGTGTGGTTCGCAGGTATGACGGCGGTCAATTATATAGCGTTTGAAAAGAGGGACTTTAAATGAAAAAGACGACATTTATAATTATTGCGGCAATGTTGACGATCGTGATCGCCCTGAGCGCAACAGCATGTTCGTCGAGCAGCGGTTTCTGGAAACTCAGCAAGATCGACGTTGACGACGTAACGCGCATAGAACTGGTCAACAGCGGCGGCGCGATAAAGGTGCTTGAAGGCGAGAGAATGCAGAATTTTATGGATGATCTGGGAAAACTTGCGGTCACGAGAAATGACGACGAATATCCGGACGATTCTTACGATTACTGCGTCAGGATATATCTTTCGGGGACAGACGGCTATCTGAGATATTACCTGGGGCAGGAACTTGTGAAGATAGACATAAAGTCTGGCGCGAAAGAGAGTTTTTACATCTTCGACGACTACGACAAGGCGAGAGATCTGGTGTCAGCGTACTTTTACGCGGAATAAAGGCGAAAACAAAAATACGGAAGCGGCGTCGCTTCCGTAAAAACTATTCTCTGCAATCTTCTATGACCAGAAGGTCTGCTCCGAGGTCGTCCACGAAATCTTCGGGTCTGAAGCGCGTGTTGTGAAAGAGGGCGAAATTCTTGTAGTGCGCGGGGAGTATCACCGGAGTGGAGAGGTCAAACTCGCGGCATATTTCAGATACCCACAGCCGGTAGTTGTCGTAGCGCATGGGGAGCGGATTTTCGTAAATAAATTCTCGTAATATCCTGTCTCCGACGACAGTCTTTGCCCAGATCTTCATAACGTACTAATTGTACTCCGGGGGCGCGTTTTTGTCAAACGTATAATTTTGGAAAAATAATTGACAAGAGGCTGTTTGTTATATAAAATATAGTATGTTTATTATTATGCGCGACCCGAAGGTTGCTTGCGGAAGCGTCCGGCTCAGGCGCCGGGCATACTGCATGGTACGGCGGAAAAAGGCTTTTCCGGAAGGACAGGGAGAGCGAGTACGGTTTCAGACGGGCTGGTCCCGCGTCGGCACACGTTGTGCGGCGGGGGTGATCCGGGCACAAAACCGCGATATGCCATTCGGGTGTAATAAGCAGGGGAGGTGCAGTTATGGGAAACAAGGTCATTTCCGAAGCGGTCGTGAAGCGTTTGCCGCGTTATTACCGTTATCTCGAGCATCTTGAGCAGGAAGGAGTCACCAAGGTCTCGTCCGGCAGGCTCGCTCAGCTTCTCGGGCTCACCGCTTCTCAGGTCAGGCAGGACTTCTGCAATTTCGGCGGGTTCGGTCAGCACGGATACGGCTACGACGTCGCCAATCTCAAAAAGAATCTTGCGGAAATACTCGGGCTTGACAGAAAATACGATATGATCATCATCGGTGCGGGCAATATAGGCAGAGCACTGGCAGGTTACAGGAACTTTGCCGGGGAAGGATTTATCGTCCGCGCGCTTTTCGACATAGAAGTCAGGGACAAGGAAATAGGCGGAATACCCGTGTATAAGATGGAATCGCTTGCCGATTACGTCAAAGAAAACGGCTGCGACATCGCGGTCATTGCTACGCAGAAAAACGCCGCGGCGGACATTGCCGACAGGCTTGTCGCGCTCGGAGTCAAGAGCATATGGAATTTTGCTCCGATCGATCTCGATCTGCCCGACGACGTATCGGTGGAGAACATCGCGATGAGCGAAAGTCTCTACGTCCTGAGTTACAGGATGAAAAACAAACAATAAAAAGAGAACACTCTCTAAGAGGAGGAAAATATAATGGCAAAAGAATTTTACGTCACAGCCGAAGGGCTTGCGGAACTTCAGGAAAAACTCGATTATCTTAAAAACGTAAGAAGACCCGAGGCTTCGGAGAGGATCAAGCAGGCTCGCGAGTACGGCGATTTGTCCGAGAACGCGGAATACGACGCGGCAAAAGAAGACCAGGGCATTATCGAGGCGGAGATTCGTACCCTTGAGGCACAGATAGAAAACGCGGTCGTCATTGAGGACTCAAAAGCCAAGGGAAGCAGGATCATGATCGGAAGCACGGTCACGTTGCACGATATAGATATGGACGAGGACCTCGTTTACCGCATCGTCGGTTCCACAGAGGCGAACATAAGCGAAGGACTGATCAGCAACGAAAGTCCGCTCGCAGTCGCCATACTGGGCAGGAAAAAGGGCGAGACGGTAACAGTGAAGGACAACGCCGGAGACAGCTACGAAGTCAGGATCATCGACGTTAAGTAAAAGGAATTTATGGAAGAAAGAGAACAGAACACAGCTGAAGTAATACAGGTCAGGCGCGACAAACTGGACAAGCTCGTAGAGGAAGGAAAGAATCCATACGAGGTGGTGAAATACGACAAGGACGCTTACGCTCAGACCGTCAAGGACGATTACGCCGACTACGAGGGAAAGGAAGTTTCGCTCGCCGGCAGAATGGTCTCCAAGAGAGTAATGGGCAAGGCTAGCTTTGCTCATCTTCTCGACTGCACAGGAAGCATACAGCTTTACGTCAGCCGCGACGACCTCGGCGAAGAGAATTACGCCGCGTTCAAAAAGACGGACATCGGCGATATAATCGGCGTGAAGGGCGTCGTTTTCACGACCAGAATGGGCGAAATTTCCGTGCATTGCAAGAGCGTGGAACTTCTCAGCAAATCCCTTCTGCCGCTCCCGGAAAAATATCACGGGCTCAAGGATACAGATCTCAGATACCGTCAGAGGTACGTTGACCTGATCGCCAATCCCGAGGTCAAAAAGACTTTCGTGACCAGAAGCCGCATAATCAGCGGTATACGCGCATATCTCGACGCTCACGGCTTTATCGAAGTGGAGACCCCGATCCTGAACACGATCGCGGGCGGAGCTACCGCGCGTCCGTTCATCACGCATCACAACACGCTCGACATCGATATGTATATGCGCATCGCGCCCGAGCTTTATCTGAAAAGGCTCATCGTCGGCGGTTTCGAAAAGGTGTACGAGCTGGGCAGGATGTTCCGCAACGAGGGTATGGACACCCGTCACAATCCCGAGTTCACGATGATCGAAATGTATCAGGCATACACGGATTTTCACGGTATGATGGATCTGACGGAGAACATCTTCGGGCATATCGCGGATACGGTTATAGGTTCCAGAAAGATAACCTATCAGGGAGAGGAGATCGATCTGTCCTCTCCGTGGAAGAGGATCACGATGATAGACGCGGTCAGAGAATACGTCGGCATCGACTTTGAAGCGACCGGGGATATGAAAGAACTGAAGGCGCAGGCTAAAAAGGCGGGCGTCGAGTTCGACGACGACATCACCTGGGGCAAGCTGCTTTACGAGTGCTTCGATCAGAAGGTCGAGGACAAGCTGGTGCAGCCTACTTTCGTCTACGATTATCCGGTTGACGTTTCCCCTCTCGCCAAGAGAAAGCCGACTGACAAGAGAATGACCGAAAGGTTCGAATTCTTCATTACAGGCAAGGAGTTCGGCAACGCGTTCAGCGAGCTGAACGACCCGATCGACCAGAAAGAGAGATTCATGGCGCAGGTCAGAGAGAGAGAAAAGGGCGACGACGAAGCGCAGATGATGGACGAAGATTACGTCAACGCGCTGATGTACGGCATGCCGCCGACGGGAGGTCTCGGCATAGGAGTCGACCGCATGGTGATGTTGTTTACCGACGCGGCAAGCATACGCGACGTGCTGCTGTTCCCGACGATGAAACCCGTCCAAAAACAAAAACAAAGCAGAGAGCAGTCGAAAGACTGCTTTTTTTGAAAGAGAAGACGATGCAAAACGGCGCACCTCTTTACGACGCGGTAGAAAAAGCCGCGCGCACGGCAAAAGCCAGATTCTGTATGCCCGGTCATTCCGGTTCGGGCAAAGGAGTTCTGTTCGCTTCCTGCGCTCTGGATTACACCGAAGTACCGGGTCTTGACAATCTGGCTTGCCCCGAAGGGGTGATCCTTGAAGCGGAAAGACTTGCCGCCGCCGCTCAGGGATGCGCGCGCACTCTGTTCGTCACCGGGGGAAGCACTACGTGTATGCACGTGGCGCTGTCGCTTGCGAAAGAACGCGGCAACGTGGGTTGCGTCGGAAAAATGCACAAGAGTTTTTACAACGGGTGCGCTATTCTCGGGATAAGTCCGGTATGCTTTGCGGACGTTGACGATTTTCTGTCAAAACCTTTAAAAACGCAAAACGTGTCCACCGTTTTTTATACGTCGCCCGATTACTTCGGCAACGTCGTCGACGACGGAAAGCTGCTTGAGGAATGCTCTGAAAACGAGATCCTGACGGTGGCGGACGCGGCGCACGGCGCGCATTTTGCATACAGTTCACTTTTGCCGCAAGCGGCGGCAGGCAGGGCGGATGTTTCTTTCTGCAGCATGCACAAGACGATGAGCGTATATACCGGCGGCGCGTTGATCAACCTTAAAGACGACTCGCTTTACGACAAGGCGGTCTATTACAGGCAGCTGTGGCATACCACCTCTCCGTCCTACCTTGTGATGGCGAGCATGGATCACGCGAGAGAAGTTTACGCGCGGCGCGGAGAGGAGATCTACGGCGGGATACTCGCGGCAAGGCGGGAATTTGAAAGAGAGGCGGTAGGGAAGTGGTTTTCCGTCGTCAAGAGCGACGACGTCTCAAGGCTCGTGATAAGTTGCGGCGGGCTGGACGCTCAGCAGGCAAACGTCGCGTTGGCGCAGAAGGGCGTATACGCCGAGGCGGCTATCGGCGACAGTCTGATATTCATACTAAGCGAAAGCAACGTCTCTTGTCTTAGGCTTCTTCTGAGGACGCTGGCAGAGTGCAGACCTCCGGCAAAGGCGCCTGAAATATATGCGCCGGAAAGGAAAAGAGCACAGGCGACGGGCGCGGTAACTTTCGTTCCCGTAAGCGAGGGAGCGGGCAGAGTGTGCATGAACGAGGTCGGATTCTATCCTCCCGGGACTCCGTTCGTCGGACGGGGAGAAATACTCACCGCCGGGGACGTGGAGACGATAGCAAAAAACCGTGGATGCACGTTTGGACTTGTAAACGGCAAACTCGTTGTGTTACAATAATATTACGCGCATGGCGCGCGGAGGGATCATGAAAGGGAGTTTTATCACGTTCGAAGGTTGCGAAGGCGTGGGCAAGACCACTCAGGTGGAAAAGCTCAGGCGCTATCTTGAAGAAACCGGTCAGCGCGCTTTGTTTCTGCGCGAACCGGGCGGCACCGTGATCTCCGAAAAGATAAGAGAGATGCTGCTGAGCAAGGAAAACGACAGGATGAACGGCAAATGCGAAGCGTTGCTTTATTCCGCGGCGCGCGCTCAGCTTCTCGGAGAAGTCGTCGTACCTGCGCTCGAAGAAGGCGTCACCGTGATCTGTGACAGGTTTACGGATTCCACGTTCGCATATCAGGGCGCGGCGAGAGGACTGGGAATTGATTTCATCGACGAACTCAACAGACTGACATGCGGCGACGTCACGCCCGATCTCACGGTATTTCTCGATATGCCCCCGAAGAAGGCGTTCGCGAGAAAGGGCGGAGCGGACAAGAACGACCGCTTGGAGAGCCAGAGCATCGAATTTCACGAGAAGGTATACGCAGGCTACAAGGAAGTCGCCGCGAGATACCCGGAGCGGTTCGTCTGCGTCGACGCGTCTGCGGACGCGGAAAGCGTCTGGAAAGAAGTGATAGCCCTGATAAGGAAAAGGACCGGGGTGAGATAGTATGACAGAAACGGAAAGACTGCTCAGAGCTTCAAAGCCTTTTCAGACCGTGGTCGCTGACAAGAAAAAGGGAGCGCTCAATCACTGTTATCTGATACTCACGGATGACGACGAGGCGAGAACGGGTCTGTGCCGTCTGGCGGCGAAAGCCGCGCTTTGTCCCGACGCGGGATGCGACAGATGCGAGGTTTGCGAAAAGATCAACGACGGCGCATACGTCGCGCTAAAAATAAACGAAAACGTGAAGATCTCCGTGGACGACGTAGGCGAGCTCATCGAGGACAGCTATTTCACCGGGTTTGACGGCGATCTGAAAGTTTATGTCGTCAGCAATCTTCAGGGGATGAACGAGAAAGCGCAGAACAAGTTTCTGAAAACTCTCGAAGAACCGCCCGAAGGCGTGGTGTTCATCCTTGGAGCGAGCCAGCAGACGGCGGTGCTCCCGACCATACTTTCGAGGTGCAAGAAGTTGTATTTCGAGGGCTTCACTCCGGCGCAGATATATGGTGTGCTCACTGAAGGCACGGAAGAGCCTGACGACGAAACCGAACGCGCGGCGACGCGAGCATCCGTGTGCGGATTCGGCAATCTGACGAGGGCGAAAAAACTTTTTGCCGACAGTGAGTTCGGGGAAAAATTTTTCCTGCTGGTGTCTGTTTTGCGCAGTTTGACCTCGACAAAAAAACTTGACGCTCAGCTTGTCAGGCTACAGATCGACAAGAATAATCTGGACGGCTATCTGGACATTGCGGAGACCGTTTTCAGACTTATCCTCGCGTCAAAACGTGGAGCCGCGGACAAGGGCTTTGAAGAACTCGGAGCGCTTGAAGCGGAATACGGCTACCCCGAGGTGGTCAACATACTTGAACTGATATTGAAATGCAAGCGCATGAGCGAGAGCAACTGCAATCCGCAGGCTGTCGCGGATACGCTTTTTATAGGAATTCTGGAGGTAAAATATCTATGCCGGAAATAGTGGAAATAAAATTCCCGTCCAATCCCAAGACGTATTATTTCGATCCTAAAGGGATACAATTCGAGGCGGGAGACAACGCGATCGTAGAGACTGTCAGAGGACAGGAATACGGCAAGGTCGTGGGACCCAACAGGACGGTCGCAGACGACGCGATCAAGGGACAACTCAAACCCGTGATACGCAAGGCGACGCCCGAAGACGACAAAAGAGCGCGCGAAAACATTGAGATGAAAGCCGCCGCAATGGAACTTTGCAATAAAAAGATAGCCAAACACGGGCTGAAAATGAAGCTGGTGGACGCAGAGTACACGTTCGACCGCTCAAAGATCGTGTTCAGCTTTACTGCGGAAGGCAGAGTGGATTTCAGAGAGCTTGTCAAAGACATCGCAAGCGTGATGCACATGAGGATAGAACTCAGGCAGATCTACGAGCGCGACGACATAAAGATGAGGGGAGCTTTGGCTATGTGCGGCAGACCGTGCTGTTGTATAACTCATCTTGCGGATTACGAAAAAGTGACCGTGAAAATGGCGAAAAACCAAAACATATCCCTCAATCCGACCAAGGTCAGCGGTATGTGCGGCAAGTTGATGTGCTGTCTCAGATACGAGAACGATTATTACGTGGAGACCGCGAAGCTTCTCCCCAAGGTGGGGTCGATCGTTTCGACAGAGAGAGGCACCGGGCGAGTGGAAGAGACGGATATGCTCAAAAGGCGCGTAAAAGTCGCAATCCAGAACGACGAAGGAGTGATCACGGATTACTTCGAGGTAGGTGAGTTCGAGGTGGTCGGAGCGCCGCAGAAGCACAAGCAGAGCAAGGAAGAAGAGGAATACGAAAAAGAACTCAGGAAAATGGAAGAGTGACGCCGCGAGTCTAAGACCGGTTGCCGCGTAAAATACAGGCGGTTAGGCGCCACTAACCAAAACGCACCCCTCAAATTTTTGAAAAGGGTTTACAACCTCGGGTGCGTGTGGTATAATCAAATCACAAAATCTAAAAAGGAGATTTACGAACATGGCATACGTTATCGGAGATGGATGCATTAAGTGCGGTAACTGCGCGGCAAACTGCCCCGTTGAAGCGATCAGCGAGGGTGACGACAAGTACGTTATCGACGCAGACACCTGCATAAGCTGCGGCACCTGCGCGGCTGGTTGCCCCGTTGAAGTCATCAGCGAGGAGTAATCTTTAATAGACTGAAATGAAGAACGGGCGCGGGACACCGCGTCCGTTCTTTTTTTCGTCACGTTTGATTTAATTCGTTCAAGTCCTTTATTTTTGCGCGCATATATGATAAAATTATCAAGATAACGAATTTTACACGTCGGAGGAAAGATGAAAAAAGACTTCTTGTGCATGGAAGGCGTCAGCGCGGCGACGTTGACAAAGCTTATGGACGACGCGGTCGAGATGAAAAAGATCGTGCTGTCAGGCGACAAGTGCCGCGACGTTCTGAAAGGAAAGACGGTGGCGACTCTGTTTTACGAGAACAGCACCAGGACCCGCTGTTCTTTCGAGGACGCGGCAAAATATCTCGGCGCGACGGTTACCGTCGTGGACGTCTCCACGTCCAGCGTTCAGAAGGGCGAGAGCATTCTCGATACCGGCAGGACGATAGAGGCGATGGGCACGGACGCGATCGTGATACGTCATTCCGCGAGCGGCGCTCCCAGATATCTTGCCGACAACGTGAGTTGCAGCGTCATCAATGCCGGCGACGGCTTGCACGCTCACCCCACTCAGGCGCTTCTGGACCTGTTCACGATCCGCGAGAAGTTCGGCAGAGTAAAGGGGCTGACGGTTACGATAATAGGCGACGTCAAGCACAGCCGCGTGGCGAGGAGCAACATCGTTTCTCTGAACACAATGGGCGCGAAAGTAAGAGTGTACGGTCCTCCCACGATGATACCTCAGGCAGTCGAAAGGCTGGGATGCGAGGTCTGCGGTTCGATCGAGGACGCGTTCAGGGGAAGCGACGTGATCATGGGTCTGAGGATACAGCTCGAGCGTCAGCAGAAAGGGCTTTTCCCCAGCTACGGAGAATACGCGCGCTTCTTCGGCATAAATCCGGAGAGGATGAAACTCGCCAGCGAAGACGCGATCGCGATGCATCCGGGTCCGGTCAACAGAGGCGTGGAGTTTTCTTACGCGCTGTGCGAGGACGGGTGCTGTTACAAAGACGTGCAGGTCACGAACGGAGTTGCGACGAGAATGGCGCTTCTCAAATGGATCCTGGAGGACTGATATGGAAAAACTTCTTATAAAATCCGCGCTTGTCGCAGGCAGGAAAAAGGATTTGCTGATAAAGGACGGCAGAATAGAAAAGATCGCTGCAGGGATAGACGCAGACGGCTGCCGCGTGATAGAAGCCGACGGGCTCACCGCGCTCCCCGCGTTCGTGGATATGCACGTCCATCTGCGCGAGCCGGGCTTTGAGTACAAAGAAGACATAGAGAGCGGTTCTAAAGCGGCTGTCGCGGGCGGCTTTTCGGCTGTATGCTGTATGCCCAACACCAAGCCGGTGATCGACAACAAATATATCGTCAGATACATCAAAGACAGGGCGAAGGAAGTGGATCTCGTAAAGGTATATCCGATCGCCGCGGTCAGCGTGGGCGAGAAGGGCGAGACGATCTCCGAAATGGGCAAGCTCAAAGAAGCGGGCGCCGTGGCGTTTTCAGACGACGGCAGACCCGTGGAAAGCGCGCAGCTGATGAGGATCGCGCTCGAATACGCGAGCGGCTTCGGGATGCCGGTCATCAGTCACTGCGAAGATCTTTCGCTTGTCAACGACGGCGTTATGAACGAAGGGTATCATTCGACGCTGGTCGGACTGAAAGGCATAACCCGCGCAAGCGAAGAAGTGATGGTGGCAAGAGACATCGTGCTTGCGGAGACGCTGGGCGCGCGCGTGCATATAGCGCATATCAGCACGGCAGGCAGCGCAAGGCTGATCAGGGACGCGAAGGCGCGCGGCGTAAAAGTCACATGCGAGACGTGTCCGCACTATTTCGCGGCAACGGACGAACTCTGTCTTTCCGGAAACGCGGACGCGAAGGTCAATCCCCCTCTCAGAGAGGAGAGCGACAGGCTTGCGATGATAGAAGCGATAAAGGACGGCACCGTGGACGCTATCGTGACCGATCACGCTCCCCACGCCGCGTACGAGAAAGAAGGCGGCTTCATAGGGGCGGCAAACGGCATCAGCGGAATAGAGACTTCGTTCGCGCTTTCCTATACCGCGCTGGTCAGGACGGGAGAGATCACTCTCGAAAAGCTCAGCGAGCTTATGACGGCAGGACCCGCTTCGATAGTGGGCGTAGAGTGCGGAAAGCTGGAAGAAGGCGGGCTTGCGGATATCACGCTGGTCGACCTGAACGAGAAATACAGGATAGACAAGAACGAATTTTTCTCAAAGGGAAAGAACACGCCTTTCCACGGCAGAGAGGTTTACGGCAGAGTCCGTTATACCGTGGTGGAAGGAAAGATAAAATACGAGAGGTAAACTATGATAATAGACAAACTTATTGACGCAATAAAGAGGACTGACAACCCGTCCGTGATAGGTCTGGACACCTGCGTGGACTATCTCCCCGACGAGATGAAGGAAAAGTGCCTGACTCCGGATGACGCCGCGAATTACATCACCAAGTTCAATTTCGACCTTGTGGACGCGCTCAAGGACGTCGTGCCCGCGGTAAAAGTGCAGGTGGCGTACTACGAGATGTACGGCGTGGCGGGCATACGCGCTTTCAAAGACACGCTTGCATACGCGCGCGCAAACGGCTTGATAGCCATCGCGGATATCAAGAGAAACGACATCGGAAGCACCGCGGCGGCTTACAGCAGGGCGTATATCGGCGCGACCGAGCTTGCGGGCGGCGTAAAATCCATTCCGTTCGAGAGCGATTTCGTGACGGTGAACGGCTACCTCGGAAGCGACGGCGTAAAGCCTTTCGTAGCCGACTGCGAGAAAAACGACAAGGGTATTTTCGTGTTGGTCAAGACGTCCAACCCGGCGAGCGGAGAACTTCAGGACAAGCCGCTCGGAGACAAAGAGACGCTTTACGACGCAATGGCGGATCTCGTCGACGACTGGGGCAGGAACCTGATCGGCAAATACGGCTATTCGTCCGTCGGCGCGGTCGTCGGCGCGACTCACAAGGAGCAGGCGGCAAGAATAAGGGCGGCGCATCCGCATCTTTTCTTCCTGATCCCCGGCTACGGCGCTCAGGGCGGCAAGGCGGAAGACCTCGCCGTGTGTTTCAGGGACGGCGTTGGCGGCATAGTCAACTCGTCGCGCGGCATACTGTGCGCTTACAAGAAAGAGCAGTACGCTGGGCTGAACTACAAGGACGCGGCGCTCAAAGCGGCGCTGGATATGCAGAAAGATCTGGCAAGGTGCATCAAATGAAAGACAGAACAGCGACCGTGGTCTCCAATGCGCCCGTAGCGGACGGGATATGGTATATGACCCTGCGCTTCGAAGATCTCGAAGAGATAAAGGGCGCGCAGTTTCTCGATATAAAACTGCCCGATAAAAGCAAGATATTGAGACGTCCGTTCTGCATCTGCGATTTCGACGCGGAAAAGAAGACTGCGGACGTATGTTACGCAGTCGTCGGCGGCGGCACAAAGGAGCTTACCCGGGTGAAAGAGGGCGACAGACTGAACGTACTTCTGCCTCTCGGCAACGGCTACGTGCCCAAGGGCAGAAAAATAATGCTGATCGGCGGCGGTATGGGCACGGCGGTCCTTCCCGCAGTCGTGACCGCGAATCCGGACAAGGAATTCCACGCTTATATCGGGTTTGCAAACGCGGGCAAAGTAGCGCTTGAAAAAGAACTGGCGGCAAAATGCGCTTCGGTGACGGTGGCGACGGACGACGGCAGCTACGGCAAGAAAGGCTTCGTTACGACGGTCGCGAGAGAGGCGGCGGACTTCATAAAGCCGGACGAGATCTTCGTCTGCGGTCCGGAGGTCATGTACAGGGCGGTCGCGAAATGCTTTGAGGGCGTGGACGTTCCCGTTTACGTTTCTCTCGAACAGCGCATGGGTTGCGGCATAGGCGCCTGCCTCGTCTGCAACTGCAAGGTGAGACGCGCGGACGGAGAGGGCTACGTCAGGGTGTGCAAGGACGGACCGGTATTCCGTCTTGACGAGGTGGTGTTATGAGCAATCTGAAAGTAAACGTCGCGGGCGTCGAATTCAAAAACCCGATAATCACCGCGAGCGGCACGTTCGGTTTCGGCAAGGAGTACGGTGAATTTTATCCGCTTTCCGCGCTTGGCGGCATATGCACGAAAGGTCTGACCCTTAAAAAGAGAGAAGGCAATCCGCCTCCGAGAGTCGCGGAAACTTACGGCGGTATGCTGAACAGCGTAGGACTTCAGAACCCCGGCATAGAGCAGTATCTCGCCGAGGACGACAAGAGACTGGCGGAAGAGGACGTCGTCGTGATCGCAAATATCGCGGGATCCACTCTCGAGGACTACATAGCGATCGGCGAGAGGATAAACGACAGCCACGCGGATATGGTGGAACTCAACATATCCTGCCCCAACGTCAAGCAGGGCGGCATGGCTTTCGGCGTGCTTCCCAAAAACGTTGAGGAAGTCACGCGCGCAGTCAAAAACGTATGCAAAAAACCGGTGATAACCAAGCTGTCTCCCAACGTGAGCTGCATCGCGGACAACGCGAGAGCGGCTGAAGCGGGCGGCGCGGACGCGGTATCGCTGATAAACACCATTTCCGGCATGGCGGTGAACTACAGGACAAGGCGCCCGATACTCACCAACAACAACGGCGGTATGTCCGGTCCCTGCGTGAAGCCGGTCGCGCTGAAAATGGTATGGGAATGTTACAATGCGGTAAAGATCCCGATAATAGGTCTCGGCGGCATAACCTGCTATACGGACGTGCTCGAATTCATGATATGCGGAGCGCGCGCGGTGCAGGTCGGCACGGCGAACTTTACTGATCCCACCGCGGCGTACGACATAGTCAAAGACCTTGGCAAATACGTTGAGGAAAACGGCATGGACATTAACGACCTGGTCGGCACGTTGATCCTGAATTGACGTTTTACAGACACAGGCAGGAAAAATTTAAATAAAATCGGAGGAAACAGATATGATGACGACAGAACAAGCACTCGAAGTATACCGCAGCACAGGCGCTATACTCAAAGGACATTTCAAGCTTACGTCCGGAAGGCACTCTGACACCTATATGCAGAGCGCGAAGGTTTTCGTTGACCCCAAGGCAAGCGAGACCCTCTGCAAGGCGCTCGCCGAAAAACTGACCGACGCCGGCGTTGAAGTCGACGTGGTGATCTCTCCGGCGATAGGCGGCATACTGATGGGATACGAGGTCGCGAGACAGCTCGGCAAACCCAACATATTCGCCGAAAGAGAAAACGGAGTCATGACTCTGCGCCGCGGCTTCACGATCGAGAAGGGCACGAAGTTCGTCGTCTGCGAAGACGTCGTTACCACGGGAGGCTCAGTCAAAGAAGTCATCGCGCTCGTCAAAGAAGCGGGCGGCGAGGTCACGGCGGTCGCCTCTCTCGTTGACAGAAGCAACGGCAAGGTGGATTTCGGCGTAAAATTCGTCAACCTGATCAGCATGGACATCACGTCGTACGAGCCGGACGAATGTCCCCTTTGCAAAGAAGGCAAGATAGAACTGGTCAAACCCGGTTCCAGAGTCTTCACCAAGTGAGTCGCCTATGTGGAAGAGAGTAGAGAAAGCGTATTCCAGCCTGCGCAACAGAGTGGATTTCAAGCCACAGATAGGGCTTGTGCTCGGCAGCGGACTGGGAGCGATCGCCGAGAATATCGAAAGCGTTTACAGCGTTCCTTTCGACAGCATACAGGGGATGCCCACTTCCACGGTCGAGGGACACAGCGGAAGATTCGTTTTCGGCTATATCAACCGCGTTCCGGTGGTCGTGATGCAGGGCAGAGTGCATTATTACGAAGGATACACGCCTCAGGAGGCGGTGCTTCCGATACGTCTGATGATCAGGATGGGCGTAAAAGCGCTTATCCTTACCAATGCGTCCGGCGGCATAAGAGAGGATCTGAACACAGGCGACATCATGATGATAACAGATCATATTTCGCTTGTTCCGTCTCCGCTTATCGGCAGGAACGATCCTTCTTACGGCGACAGGTTTCCCGATATGACTGAAGCTTACGACCCGTCTCTGAGGGAGATCGCGCGGCAGGCGGCAAAGAAAGCCGGCGTAGATCTGAAAGAGGGCGTCTACATCCAGTTCACCGGTCCCAACTTCGAGACTCCCGCCGAAATACGCATGGCGCGCGCTATGGGCGCGGACGCTGTGGGCATGAGCACCGCTATCGAGACGATAGCGGCGGTGCATATGGGCATAAAAGTGCTCGGGCTTTCGTTCATAAGCAACAAGGCGGCGGGACTTAGCGGTGAAAAGCTCAGCCATCTGGACGTGCAGGCAGAGAGCGTAAAGGTTGTCGGCAAACTCGGCGCGATAATAAAAGAAGTGGTCCAGCTGGCGTCCAATAAATAAGTTTTACGCACACGGGCAGGGAAAATCACGTTCATGAGATTTCCCGCTCCGCAAAATCCGCCTTCGGGCGGCAACGGTAAGGTATGAAACTGAGGTTTTTTAACGGCAAGATACTTACGCCGGACGGCGTTATAGACGGCGAACTTCGCACTGACGGGGACAGGATTGTTTATCTGTCTCCGGTATCCACGCTTGACTGGCAGGACTGGGACAGGGAGATCGATCTGAAAGGCGATCTTCTCGCGCCGTCTTTCAAGGACGCGCATACTCATTCCCCGATGACCTTCCTGCGCTCGCGCGCGGAGGACATGCCGCTCAAC
Source organism: uncultured Christensenellaceae bacterium (assembly GCA_944381335.1). Next base: position 5,196 of record CALWKT010000039.1, on the reverse strand, counting down.
GACTGGCTGTACAAGCAGGTGTTCCCTGCCGAAGGAAAACTCACCGACGAGGACTGTTATTATTTCACCAGGCTCGCGGTAGCGGAATATTACGCAGGCGGCATTACGTATTGCTCGGAAATGTACGGACATACCGAGGCAGTCGCACAGGCGTTCGCGGATACCGGTTTCGGCGCGTATATCGGCAGCGGCATTTTCGATTTCGACGGCGGCTACGACGATATCGTGAAGAGGGCTGAGGAACTGAAAGGCAAGCTCGACAGGCTGCCGAGGATAAAGTATTCGCTCGCGATGCACGCGCAGTATACCTGCGGGGACGAAACGTTGAGGGCGGTGTCCGACCTTTCGAAGAAGTTTTCGCTTCCCGTGCATACTCATCTTTCAGAGACGGCGGCTGAAGTCGCTTCGTGCAAAGAAAAATACGGCATATCTCCCGTAAAACTGCTTGCGGAAAAGGGTATATTCGATCTCGGAGGCACCGGATACCACTGCGTGCACGTCGATGACGAAGACATTGAGATAATGAAGAAGCTCGGGGTCTCGGCAGTCACTTGTCCGTGCAGTAACCTCAAGCTTGCGAGCGGCATAGCTCCGCTCAAAAAACTTATCGACGCGGGCGTGACCGTCGGCGTGGGTACAGACGGCGCGGCGAGCAACAACGCTCTCGATATGTTCAGAGAGACCTATCTTGCGACAGTGTTGCAGAAATACCTGCTGAACGACGCGGCAGCGGTCAGCGCGAAAGACGTTTACCGCGCGGCGGTGAGCGGCAGGGCTTTCGGGCTTGAAAACGCAGACGGGCTTTATATCGGAGCGCTTGCGGATATGACGGTGACAGATCTGAGCGCGCCCAACATGCAGCCTCATACCGATATCGCCGCGAATCTCGTCTACGCAGGCGGCAGACAAAACGTGAAGATGACCGTCGCGGGCGGAAAAATCGTTTACGAAAACGGGCAGCTTACGTACGGCGAAGACTACGACGCGCTCGTTGAAAAGTGCAACGCCGCGGCGGACAGGATAAAAAATGAACTCAGATAAACAAGCCGCTTTGCAGGCGGAAAAGAAAAAGAAAAGACTGCGCTTTGCGGGACTTGTGATACTCACGGTGCTGGTCATCGCTGCGGTGATAATTACGGCGCTTGCGGTCAGAAGCTGTGAGGAGACCGTCAATCTGGACATAGGTCAGCCGTACGACGCCGGGAAAGCGACCGTTACCGTCACTGACGTGTCGGTGCAAGGGATCGCGGATACCGGGAACGTGTACGCGGTGATCACGGTAGAAGTCGCGGCTGAAAAGGATTTCACTCTCGATCCTTACGATTTTGAGCTGGACGGCATAAGTCCGACGGACACGGGAATTTCCGGCGACAGCACGATCACGACCGGAAAGACGGAGATCGGCGCAGGCGAAACCAAGGAGATAAAACTCGCGTTCATGACGGAGCGCAGTATGGCTGTCAGCTTTCTCACCTACAAAAGAGCGGAGATCAGGCTGGGCAGTATGATAGAAAACGATAACAACCTTTCTTAAGGAGAAGAAATGATACAGGTAACAGATTTGTATTTGCAGTTCGGTGGAAGAAAACTTTTCGAGGATGTGAACCTGAAGTTTACAGACGGCAACTGCTACGGCGTTATCGGCGCGAACGGCGCCGGAAAATCCACCTTTCTTAAAATCCTTTCCGGGGAACTCGAACCGACCAGAGGAACGGTTTCGATAGGAAAAGGACAGCGCATAAGCGTTCTGCACCAGAACCAGAACGACTTTGACAACTGCACCGTCATGCGTACGGTGCTTTTAGGGCATAAACGCCTTGTCGACATAATGGACGAAAAGGACGCGCTTTACATGAAAGAGGACTTTTCGGAAGAGGACGGCATCAGGGCTTCGGAGCTTGAAAACGAGTTCGCGGAGCTGGGCGGCTGGGAAGCGGAAAGCGAAGCGGCGTCTCTGCTCAACGAGCTGAAATTCGGAGAAGAGTATCACGAAAAGCTGATGAGCGAACTGGACGGCAAGCAAAAGGTCAAGATACTTCTCGCGCAGGCGCTTTTCGGCAATCCCGACATACTCATACTTGACGAGCCGACCAACAACCTGGACGCGAAGAGCATTATGTGGCTGGAAAAGTTTTTGATGGACTTCAAGAACACGCTGATCATCGTCTCGCACAACCGTCACTTCCTGAACAAGGTCTGCACGCATATCTGCGACGTGGACTACGGTCAGATAAACATGTACGTGGGCAACTACGATTTCTGGTACGAGACCAACCAGCTCCTGCAAAGGCAGGCGAAGGAAGCGAACAAGAAGGCGGAAGCAAGAGCGAAGGAACTTCAGGAATTTATCGCGCGTTTCTCCGCCAACGCGTCCAAATCGAGACAGGCGACGTCCAGAAAGAAGGAACTGGAAAAACTCACTCTCGAAGACATAAAGCCGTCTATGAGAAAATATCCTTATATCAATTTCGAGATGGAACAGGACCTTGGCAAGGAAATACTCAAAGTCGAGGGACTGACCAAGAAAGGATTTTTCGAGAACGTCACTTTTACCGTGCAGAAGGGCGAGAAGATCGCGTTTTTGTCAGACAAATCCACATCGGTATCCATGCTGTTCGACATCCTCAACGGCATCGAGGAGCCGGACGCGGGCAAGTTCGAGTGGGGCAAGACGGTAAGGCTGAGTTACGTGCCGCAGAATTTCGACGAATTTTTCGACGGTTGCAATATGAACCTCGTCGAGTGGATAAACCGCTTCTCTAAAGACCATACCGAGAGCTATCTGAGAAGCTGGCTGGGAAGGATGCTTTTCTCGGGCGACGAGGTGAAAAAGAGCGCGAAAGTGCTGAGCGGCGGCGAAAAGGTGCGTTGCATGCTTGCGCGCGCAATGCTGATCGCGGGCAACGTGCTCATTCTCGACGAGCCGACCAACCATCTCGATCTGGAGGCGATAACCGCGCTCAACAAGGGTATGATAAACTTTAAGGGTTGCTGTCTTTTCGCAACTCACGACCAGGAGCTTATGCAGACGGTCGCAAACAGGATAATAGAAATCAACGGTACGAAGACGTTCGACAAGCTGACTACCTACGAAGAATATCTCGAAACTATCTGATGAGGTGAAGATCATGGACAAGAAAGACAAACAGTTAATCGCGATCCTGCGCGAGGACAGCCGTTTTACGACTGCGCAGATCGCCGCGATGAGCGAACTTGGCGAAGATGACGTAAAGGCGAGGATAGCCGCAATGGAAGAGGACGGCGTGATCGCGAAATACACAGTGCTGTGCAATACCGAAAAACTGGATTCGGACGCGGTGACCGCGCTTATCGAAGTCAAAGTCACTCCGCAGATGCGCGACGGCTTCGACGCGATCGCGCGCGACATCTACAAGTTCGACGAAGTAAAAGACGTATACCTTATGAGCGGAAGTTACGATCTCACGGTCATCGTAGAGGGCAAGAATCTGCGCGAAGTCTCTCGTTTTGTAACTGAAAGACTTTCCGTGCTCAAAGACGTCACGTCCACTGCGACCCACTTTATTCTTAAGAAGTACAAGGCGGAAGGCGTGGTCCTTGAAAAACGCGACGGGATAAAGAGAGAAGAGATAGTATGAATTACGACAAACACGTGAGCGACGTCGTAAAAAACATCAAGCCTTCGGGCATAAGAAAATTTTTCGACGTTGCGGCTATGTATAAGGACGTCATATCTTTAGGCGTCGGCGAACCCGATTTCGTCACGCCGTGGGAAGCGAGAGAAGCGGCTGTCCAGAGCATAAGGAAGGGCATTACGCAATATACGTCCAACAGCGGTCTTCTGCAACTGAGAGAAGCGGTCGCGAAATACGTTGACCTGCGTTTCGGCGTAAAGTACGACCCCAAGGACGAAGTTATTATGACCGAGGGCGCGAGCGAGGCGATATACCTTGCGGTCAGGACGCTTGCAAACGCCGGAGACGAGGTGATAATCCCGGAGCCGTCATACGTTTCTTACGCTCCCGGCGTTGCGCTTTGCGACGCGGTGCCGGTAAGCGCGCCGTGCAGAGTGGAGGACAATTTCATCCTCACCGCAGAGGCGCTGGAGGCGGCGATCACTCCGCGCACGAAAGCGGTGATACTGCCTTTTCCCAACAACCCGACCGGCGCGATAATGACGAAGCCGCAGCTTGAAGCGATCGCAGAAGTAATCAAAAAGCACGACATAATAGCGATATCGGACGAGATCTACGCTGAGCTTACTTACGGCGACGCACGCCACGTTTCGGTCGCTTCGCTTGACGGAATGAGAGAGCGCACTATACTCATCAACGGTTTCAGCAAGGCTTTCGCGATGACGGGCTGGAGACTGGGATATTACTGCGCGCCCGGGGAACTCAGCAAACAGATGCTGAAGATACATCAATATATAATAATGTGTGCGCCGACTGCCGCTCAGTACGCGGCGCTGAATGCGCTGAACACCGCTTTTGAAGACAATTTCGCGGCTGTCGAGGAGATGAGAAGTCAGTACGACGTCAGAAGAAGATTTCTTGTGAAAAGACTCAACGATATGAAACTGACCTGCTTTGAACCCAAGGGCGCGTTCTACGTGTTCCCTTGCGTTTCCGTTACGGGTCTCGACGGAGAACAGTTCGCGGAAGAACTGCTTCAGGATCAGAAAGTCGCAGTTGTTCCGGGAGGCGCTTTCGGAGATTCCGGCAAGGACTTTATAAGGATAAGCTACGCATACTCTCTTGAGGACCTGAAAAGGGCGATGGACAGGATAGAAAATTTCCTGAAAAAGAGAGGCGTGCTTTAAAAACGATTTGTAATAATACACGATTTGGCGTTTTTTGACGGTTTATCGTGATAAAAAGTGCATATTTTTAATCTTCCTTTAATAAAAATATGCAAAAAAGAGGGCAAAAGACACTGACAAAAAATTTTTTAAAAAAGTTGCAAAAAACTATTGACAAAATTTCAAGTCGGTGATAGAATGCAAACTGTAAATAAAAGAGCTCATAATTTTCCCCCTTATCATATAATAAAGGAAGGGAGCTATCCGAGGAATCGGATAGCTCTCTTTCTTTTTTACGGCGTCTGATGAATAATGAAAATTTTATTCAACCGTTTTGTCCATAAATCCGTTTTGAATTGCAAAATATATGCTTCAAATCGTTTTAAAAGACGTTTTAACGCCGTTTTTCACGACGG
>CALWKT010000038.1 GCA_944381335.1 uncultured Christensenellaceae bacterium | reverse complement strand
TGCGGAGACAACAGCGACGAGATCATCAAATGGACGCCGGAGGACGCGGACTATTCCGTAATAAAAACCGCCACTCTCGAGCGCGCAGTCGAAATATCGCTTGCGTATCCCGACGTCACAAATCTTCTGTTCTCTCCGTCCACGTCGAGTTTCGACAGATACACGGATTACAGACAGAGGGGAAGGCATTTCGACGAAATAATCAAGGCGTTCGCCAATGGCTGAGCGCAAGACTCCCGTAATTGCGGACAAGGTATTGCTGCTGACCGCGCTGACTCTCGCCGTATTCGGGACAGTCATGCAGTACAGCGCAAGCAGTTATATCGCGCTCAATCAGACGGGAGACGAATTTTTTTACGTAAAAAAGCAGGCGATAGCGCTTGTGGTCGCGTTTGTCGCGGCGTTCGGCGCGTCGAGACTTGGCGCCGATCTTCTGAAAAAGTTTTCCACGGCGCTTCTGATCTTTTCGCTGGTATTGCTCGCTCTGGTGTTCGTGCCCGGACTGGGAGTGGAAAAGTACGGTGCGACAAGATGGCTGAATCTGGGGTTCACTACGTTTCAGCCTTCCGAGCTTGCAAAATTCGCGCTGGTGATTTTCATTTCCGCGAGGCTTTCCGTCAGAAGCAGTCAGCGTTTTTGCGATATGATCGGTATTCTTGCGGCAACGCTTGCGGTGTGCGCGCTCGTAATGCTCGAGCCTAATATGTCTATTACCGTCTGCATAGGACTTTGCGTGCTTCTGATGCTTTTCATCGGCGGATGCGGAGTCAAACAGTTTGCGGTCATGGCGATCCCGGTCGTTGTAGCGGTCCCGCTCCTGATTTTTGCCGAACCTTACAGACTCAGACGTCTGCTGGCGTTCGTCGATCCGTGGGCTTCGCCTCTCGGAGAAGGGTATCAGCTCATCCAGTCTTATTACGCGCTCGGCTCGGGCGGCTGGTTCGGACTGGGACTGTTCAACAGCAGACAGAAATATATGTTCCTGCCTTTTGCCGAAAGCGATTTCATATTCGCTGTGATAGGCGAGGAATTGGGACTTGTCGGTTGTATATTCGTAATAGCGTTGTTCTGTGTACTGATCTGGAGGGCGATAGCGATCGCGATGAAGGCAAAGGACAGGTTCAGGACCTACCTTGCGGCAGGGATTGGGATAGTCATAGCGGTCCAGACGTTGCTCAACATCGCCGTGGTCAGCGGTTCGATCCCTCCCACAGGGCTTCCGATGCCGTTTATCAGTTCCGGAGGCAGTTCGCTCGTGGTTTTCGCGTGCGCTACGGGTATCCTGGAGGGGATAGCGCGCAATTCACAAATTCAGCAGTCTTTCCATAAAATGTATTAAGAAATTACGCTTTGCGCGTAAGGAGAGAATGATGAGTAAATACATAATCCGCGGAGGAGAGCCTCTCCGCGGTGAAATAACCGTTAAAGGAGCAAAGAATTCTGTTCTCACGCTTCTCGCCGCATGCGTTCTCGCTGACGGAATCGTGACGTTGCACGATTGTCCGCATATAACCGACGTCGACGCGATGATAGCAATACTAGGAAAACTCGGGTGCAGAATAAAAAGAAGCGGCGACGACGTGACCGTGGACAGCAGAGACACCGCGTGCGGCAGGATACCCGGAGGACTTGCGAGCGAACTGAGATCGTCGGTCTTTTTGCTTGGTCCGTTGCTTTCAAGGCTTAAGAAAGCAAAAGTCGCTTATCCCGGCGGTTGCGACATAGGGCTGAGACCGATAGACATACACCTTTCAGGGCTGAGAGAGCTGGGAGTCAGAATAAACGAAAAGCACGGATACATAGATTGCGACAGCACAGCGGCGCACAGCGCGGACATAGTGCTTGACCTGCCCAGCGTGGGCGCGACGGAAAATCTGATGATGGCATGCGTTTTTCTCGACGGCGTAAGCGTGATAAGAAACTGCGCGAAAGAGCCCGAGATAGCCGATCTTCAGAATTTTCTCAATGCAATGGGCGCAAAGGTGAACGGCGCGGGAACAGGTGTGATCACGGTAGAAGGAGTCAAGAAACTGCACGGCACGGAATACACTCCTATACCCGACAGGATCGTTGCCGGTACATATCTTATCGGGGTAGCGATGTGCGGCGGAGATCTGACGCTGAACAACGTCAATCCCGAACATATTTCTTCGCTTCTTGCCAAATTGCCGAAAAGCAGTTGCAAAATAACGTGTGCGCGTGATAAAATAAACATAATCCGCACCGCCAGGTGCGAAAGCATACCCAAAGTGGAGACCACGTACTATCCCGGTTTTCCGACCGATCTCCAGACTCAGATCCTGACTTTGCAGACTGTCAGCGAAGGGACCAGCGTCATAGTAGAAAACATTTTCGAAACGCGCTTCAAGACCGTACCTCAGCTGCTGAAGATGGGCGCGGACGTGACCGTCAACGGTCGTACAGCCGTGGTAAGGGGAGTGGAAAGACTCACGGGAGCAGAGGTCAGCGCGACAGACCTGAGAGGAGGCGCGTCTCTCGTACTCGCAGGAATGAGCGCGCAGGGCGAGACCGTAATCGACAACGTTTACCATATCGACAGAGGGTATGAAGATCTGTCCGGGATCCTTCCGGCAGTGGGAGTGAAAATAAAAAGGATCTGAAGATGAACAAAAGACTTCTGGGCATTTTTATTGCGGTAGCCGTCGCCGTCGTGGTGATCGTAGTGTGTTGCGTTATGTTCCTGACCGGCTCGGTTGAGGTCAGGACGACGGACAACCTTACGCTCGACGACGAGACCGTCTCCGCGATCGTTTCTCAGAGCGGAATAAAAAAAGGAGACAGCGTTTTTTCGATTGACGAAAGCGCGTCCGTTTCTGCGATCGAGAAGGCAAATCCCATGCTCAAGGTCGTTGACATAGAGAGAAAGTTTCCCAACAAAGTAGTGATATACGTTGCCGAGCGCACTCCGCTGATGGCGATCGCGCTTGAAGACAACGAAGACGGGCTTTTCGCCGTCGTTGACAACGAGCTGAAGATCCTCAACGTTGTGGCAAGTGACGCAGTGGCGGGACTTACCGCAGTAAACAATTTTACCGTTTCGGGAGGTGAAGAGATCGTCGGCAGTTTTATCGACGACAGGTCTGACTGGCTCAAAGGCATAGTCATGGGAGCGGAGAAGGTCAGCTTCGTTTCTACGAGGTTTACGTCTTTCGTAAAAAGCGTGACTTTCGGGCAGATAAACGTGAGCGTTCTGACAAACACGGGCGTTACGTTCCAGCTCAAGAACGTCGCTTCGATCGACGAGATGTTCGTCAACGCATACACCTATTATTCCACGCTTGCCGACGAGACGCAGAGAAGGAGCGGGTACATTTCTCTGACAGACAACGGCTGGATGTGGTCGGAGACAGCCCTGAACTGAAGAAAGCGTATGAGCGCCCTCGGGGGCGTTTCTTTTTTTGCGTAAATTTCCGTATTTTTTATTACTAATTCTTGACATTAAATATTATATTAATTATAATAATTATATGAACGAAGTGTTTTTGCTGGACGTAGGCTCGGGCAAGCTGGTTTTTTTGGTTGGAAGCAAGTCCGATTCGGGCGTCTACAACGTCAAAAATATTGCCTCTTGCGAGTACGACGGGTACTATAAAGGCGAATTCCTCAATCCGGACGCCCTCGAGGAGAGCGTCAGACAGACGATCGCAGAAAGCGGCTACCGCGGCAGGATAGGCAAGCTGTACGTCGGCGTTCCGACGGATTTTGTGAAAGTCAGGAACAATCAGGTCAAAAACGCTAACCGTTCATCGCGCACGGTCACAGATGACATTCTGGACGAGCTTTATGCAAGAGGGAACATCTTTGACGGAGATCCCGATTACGTGGCGATCAACTGCAGCGCGCGAGGTTTTACTCTGGACAACAAGTTTAGGTGCGTGAATCCGATTTACGAGCTGGCGACGTATATCGACGCCGATCTGACCTACATAATGTGCGGCAGGAAGTTCTGCGAGACGGTAGAGAAAGTGGCGTTTGCGATAGGCGCAAAGAGGGTCAGCTACATTTCTTCGTTCTGGGCGACGTGCGTTCAGTTGCTGTCTTCAGACGTAAGAGAGACGGGAGCGGCAGTCTGCGACATCGGGTTTTCCAACACTTCTTTCGGCATCGTCGTGGGCGACGGGCTGGAATGTGCGGCAAGCAGATCGATAGGCGGCGCAAACGTTGCGGGAGATCTGTATCAGGTGCTGGATATCCCATATGCCAGCGCGTGTACGCTTGTTTCCAAAGCCAACCAGTATCAGGAAACGGACAACGGAAGCTGTTACAACGTCATTGTTGATGGCAAACCGCAGCAGTTCAACAGCTTCGGCGTAAACAAGATAATTCAGGCAAGACTGGACGATTTCGTAGATTTCATAGAACGCAATCTTGCCGAAAACCCCAATTTTTCTTCCGACGTCGTATATCTGACAGGAGGAGGAATTGCGGAAATAAAAGGCGCGTCGGCATACGTTTCGCGCCAACTGGGCAAAAGACTTGAAACGATCGTCCCAGACGTTCCCACTTACGGAAAAAGCTATTATTCTTCTGTGTTCGGAACGTTCGACGTGGCGGACAAACTTGAAAAAAGCAAAAACGTACTGAAAAGATTTTTCGACAGATTTCGGAGGTAACAGACATGGCAGACGGAAGCGGAAGAGCCAAAATTAAAGTTATAGGCGTAGGCGGAGGCGGCAACAACGCCGTCAACCGTATGATAGCGGCAGGCATCAAGAGTGCGGAATTTGTCGCAGTAAACACTGATTTTCAGGCATTGACCCTGTCCAATGCGCCCACAAAAGTGCAGATAGGTGCGAAGTTGACCGGAGGTCTCGGCGCGGGAGCCGATCCCAACGTGGGTGAAAAGGCGGCTGAGGAGTCGAGAGAAGAACTCCGCGCTCTGCTCAAGGACGTTGACCTTCTTTTCATTACGGCCGGTATGGGCGGCGGTACGGGAACCGGCGCGGCGCCCGTCATTGCGGCGCTTTCAAAAGAACTCGGCATACTGACAGTCGCCGTTGTGACCAAGCCTTTCGCTTTTGAAGGAAAGAGGCGTATGCACAACGCTGTTCAGGGCATCGAGAATCTGCGCGGCAACGTCGACACTTTGCTTGTGATCCCCAATGAGAAACTTCTCGAAGTTCTCCCCAAGGGTACCGCGATGCTCGAGTCCTTTATCAAGGCGGACGAAGTGCTCAAGCAGGCGATCCAAAGCATAAGCGAGCTCATCGTCACTCCGACGGTCATCAACCTTGACTTTGCGGATATCAGCGCGATCATGAGAAAGAAAGGTCTCGCTCATATGGGCATCGGCGTGGGCGAAGGTCCGGACAAGGCGATCGAGGCGGTCAGAAACGCCGTCGAAAGCCCGCTTCTCGAAACGAATATCGAAGGCGCGAGCGGCGTCATTCTTCACGTTATGGGCGGCAAGGATATGGCGCTCGACGAAGTTGCAGACGCAAGCAGACTCGTAGAAGACATCGTTGACCCTGCGGCGAACATCATCTTTGGTACAGGTTTTGACGAAAATCTTGAAAACAAGGTGCAGGTCACACTCATCGCAACAGGCTTCAGCGCTCCGACTGAAGACGTCAACGCCACATACGCCCAGAGAAGAAACACAGGCACGCAGACGCGCACTTCGGCGGCTATGGACAACGCGATCAGACGTCTCAACGACAGCCGCAGACGTGAGAGCGCATATGACGATATGGCTGACAACCGTTCAGGCTACACTCAGTATCCCGAAAGCGGCAGATCGCAGGGCGCGCGCCGTACAGACTCTTACGAGGGCGGAAGAAACGATCAGCAATACGCACGCAACGATCAGCAGTACCCGCGCAACGACCAGCAGTACCCGCGCAACGACCAGCCATATTCACGCAACGATCAACAGTACGGAAGAACCGATCAGCAGTACCCGGACAGAAACGACCGTTCTTACGGCGGAAACGGCGGTTACGGCTATCAGGACGGGCGCGGTCAGACTTCGGGCACAGGCTACGACGGCCGCACTTCCTCACAGGGCGCCGGCTATGCGCAGAACGGATACGACGACGGACGTCAGTCTCAGACACCCGCAGGCGGTTACGGCAACGGTTTTGACGCACGCAACGCTTCTCAGCAGCAGGGCGGCACATATGGCGGTTACGGCAGCAACGCCGGTCAGCAGCGCGACAACGCGAACTACGGTCAGCGCGGCAATCAGGGTTCGTACAACCAGTCGCAGCAGGATGATCAGGAAGAAGACAAGCTTCCCGCATTCCTCAGGGTATTCCGCCGAAAGAGATAACTGCTCGCGTTTTGCGGCAGGAGACGTCGGGCAAGACACGACCAACGCATTTAAATCTGGTGAGTTCCGGAAACGGAGCTCACTTTTTTATCTCACTCACTCATTTGTCTGAGCTCACTTTTGATTTTTCGACACGGACGGAAATTGTTTGCGCCTAAATGGATATATTATTCTGGTATGCAAATATACATAGAGTATGTGATTGCTGACAACATGGCGGTAAACCTGCTTCTTATATACGTTTCTATGCTGACGCTAAGGCGTAAAATGCACAAGCTGAGAGCATTGCTGTCTGCATCGGTCGGCACTGCGTTTGCCGTCGTCATGCCTCTTGTGGAGATCAAAGCGATTTTTATCGCTAAGATCGCGTTGGCTCTAGTAATGGCGCTTATAATGGCAAAGCATAAAGACGCAAAAAGCTATCTGAAGACGCTGTCCGTCTTTTTGCTATACACCTTTCTTGCGGGCGGAGTATGCGTTGCGCTCCTCGGAGCAAACGACGGTTTCGTAGCGATCGGCGATCCGGGAGGATACGTTCCGGCTGTCGTCGCCGCGGCATGTCTTGTGTGCCTTGTCGTGGCAAAAAAGACGGTGGGATATATCACTAAGGCGCGGCGCGAGAAGAAGTATTCTGCCGACGTAAAGCTTGTAGTCAAAGGTGAAAGCGTGAGTTGCAAAGGCTACTGGGACAGCGGAAACAGGCTGTTCTACAAAGGGATCATGCCGGTTGTCATATCCGGAGCAGAGTTTGCAAGATCCATTCCCAACCTGGACAAGGCAGAAAAGGTTGAGGGAATAAAACTCAGCACCGTCACCGGAAGCAAAACTATCAGCGGTTTTGTCGCGGATAAACTTCTTGTCAGCGGAGATGGCGAAGAAAAAGAATTTGACAACGTGATAATAGGAATAGGCGAGAGGGATTTCATTGGATTTTCCCTTCTCCTTAACTGCGATCTTTAGGAGGAATTATGATAAAAAAACTTATAAATTTTATAAAAAAGCTTTTTTCTTCGCCGCTTGAAGAGGATGACGGCGTAGATTATCTCAACGGAGGGGAAACTTTGCCGCCTCCGCTATCGGCAGAGGAAGAAAAGCAGGCGGTGGAACGTCTGGCGCAGGGCGATAAAGCGGCGCGTGAAAAACTCATCGAGCACAATCTGAGGCTCGTGGTTTACATAGCTAAAAAATTCGAAAGCTCCAACGTGGATATAGACGATCTGATAAGCGTAGGGACGATAGGACTGATAAAAGCCGTCAATTCGTTCGACGGAAGCAAACAGATAAAGCTTGCTACATATGCGAGCAGATGTATTGAAAACGAAATACTCATGCATCTCAGGAAAGTGGTCAGGACAAAGGGCGAAATGTCGCTTGACGAACCGCTGAACGTGGACTGGGAAGGGAACGTACTTCTGTTGTCAGACGTTCTCGGAACAGACAGCGACGTCACTTGCAAGGACGTTGAAACAGACGAAGAAAAAGAGATCCTGATCAGAACCTTTAAGCGTCTTCCGCCCAGAGAAAGACAGATCGTAAGGCTGCGTTTCGGGCTTCTAGGCGCACAGCAGAAAACCCAGAAAGAGATCGCAGATCTTATGGGTATTTCTCAGTCGTACATTTCAAGACTTGAGAAAAAAGTGATGAAAAAACTCAAAAAAGAACTGACAAAAAGCGTATAATTGCTTGCTACAAGTGAAAACTAACCGTAAGACCTCCCGCCGTGGTCAACGCGACGGCATACATACGGAGGTGATACGGTGCATAAAGTTGTCATATGCGGCGTGGATACTAACACGTTGCCAAAACTGAGCAAAGAGCAATCCGAAGAACTTATGAAAAGAGCGAAAGCGGGAGACATGACGGCGCGTGAAGATCTGGCAAAAGCCAACATAAGACTCGTGCTTTCCGTCGTGCAACGCTTCGGAAACAAAGGTAACAGCGACGATCTGTTTCAGGTCGGGATGGTCGGACTTATGAAGGCGATCGACAATTTCGAGTGCAGGTTCAACGTCAGATTCTCAACGTATGCGGTTCCCATGATAATCGGCGAGATCAGACGTTATCTGAAAGATTCGACCGGCATCAAAGTGAGCAGGAGTATGAGGGACACGGCATACAAGGTGCTCAAGGCAAAAGAGGAAATCGAAAGGAACAGACAGGTCACGCCCACTGCGGTGGAGATCGCAGAAGAAATAGATCTGCCCATCAAAGAAGTCGTCTGTGCGCTTGACGCCGTAAGCGAGCCCGTTTATCTTCAGGATCCGGTATACAACGACGGTGAGGAGGGAATGGTGCTTGAAGAGCAGATAGGCGACGGCAAAAATACCGAAGAACGGTGGACGGACAAGATCTGCATATCCGACGCGATCAGAGATCTGCCCGAAAAAGAGAGAAAGGTGCTTGTGCTCAGGTATTACTTCGGCAAGACGCAGACGGAGATATCTGAGCAGGTCAAGATCTCTCAGGCTCAGGTAAGCAGGCTTGAAAAGAACGCGCTTTCCAGAATGAAAGCATATTTTTAACAAAACTTTTCGCATTTGTGCGGAATTTGTCATAATTTGACGACGCCTCCCGTAGACTATCGGGAGGTGTTGTTATGTTAAACGATCTTACTTTTTGCGAACTCAAAGAGAAGGAAGTGGTCAACGTGATCGACGGCAGAAGACTTGGGCGTCTTCTTGACATTGCTTTCACTCCGGGCGGCAAGATTACGGGACTTATCGTGCCGGGTGAAAAGAAATTTCTTAAAAATATAACGTGCTCTGACAGCATATTCGTGCCGTGGCGTTGCATCGTCAGGATAGGCGAAGACGCGATTCTGGTCGAATTGTCGCAGGACAATCCGCCGCCGCCGTCAAGATGCGACTGCTGACATGCTATGCCGCGTATTCTTTTTGCAGATATTGCTGAAAGCGGTTTTACTTCTGAAATTGTGAAGTAAAAGTGCTGGATCCGCAATATTTTGTGCACTTACTGGACAAATTCCACAATATGGCGTATAATATAGTCAATGACAGACAAGGATCGGGAATACCGTTTCAGCAAATCAATGCGCAGTCTGATGACGGCATGCGTTTGTCTTAGAACGTCTTACTTTCGCTTAGGTTTCAGGTAACGGGAGCAGATCGTTGTGTTACGTCATACCGGAGGTTTAATAGATGAAATGCGTTTATTGCGGCTGTATGGACAGCAAGGTTATCGACAGCAGGATCAACGAGGACGGCACTTCTATCAGGCGCAGAAGGGAATGTGTTGCCTGCGGCAAGCGTTTCACAACATATGAAACGATTGAGACCACTCCGATCATGGTGATCAAAAAGTCGGGTTGCAGGCAGGTTTTTTCGCCGGCTAAACTCAAGAATGGAATACTCAAGGCGTGCGACAAACGTCCCGTCAGCATGCAACAGATCGACAAGCTGGTTTCAGACATTGAAAAGAAACTTGCCAACGGGCTTGAACAGGAAGTCACCTCTGATTACATAGGCGATCTTGTCATGGACGGGCTGAAGGAGATCGACGACGTGGCGTACGTCAGATTCGCGGCTGTGCACAGACAGTTCAAGGACATAAACTCATGGCTCGGCGAGATAAACGAGATCCTGAAAAACAAAAACAGCCGCAAAGACGACAACGGCGGCAATCAGCAATAACAGACAAAAGCTCCGCTTGCTCAGGCAGGCGGATTTTTTTCGCGGCGCAAAATCCGCTTCAAACGCATAATGGCGTCAAAGATTTTTATGCGTCAGCCGCATAAATCCACAGTTTTACACCTGTCCTTATCATTATTCACCGTCATAATTACAGGCGCAGACTCATAGATTTTACGGTGAGGTGGATATATGATACTCGGCGGGATTCTGGCGCTTCTTTCAAATCTTCTGTTTTTCAGCGGATACATAAAGAATAAAAACTGTTTTCCCAAGCCTCTGTCTCCGGAAAAAGAAAAGGAACTTCTTGACAGGATAGCTCAAGGCGACAGAGAGGCAAGAGACGAACTGATAAGGCACAATATGCGCCTTGTCGTGCATATAGTCAAAAAGTACAACAACTACGGCGACAACGACGAACTGATCAGCGTCGGTTCGATCGGACTCATAAAGGCGGTGAATTCTTTTCACGAAGGAAAAGGAACGCAATTTGCGACATATGCCAGCAAATGCATCGAGAACGAGATACTGATGGTCATCCGCGCGGGCAAGAAATACAGGAACACAAAGTCGCTGTACGAGCCGGTAAGCTTCGACAAGGACGGCAACGAAGTCACGCTGATAGACCTGATCGGGCAGGACGAAGAAAGCGTGATAAGCAAGGTGGAAAGCCGTATCGTTCAGGAAAAACTGCTGGGTCTGGCGAAAAAAGCGCTCACGGACAGAGAATACGAGATAATAATGCTCAGATACGGCGTGAACTCCGACAAGGCTTACACACAGAACGAGGTTGCGGAAAAATACGACATTTCTAGATCATACGTTTCAAGAATAGAAAAAAAGGCTTTGTTCAAACTGCGGAGATACATAGAAGATCACGGCATGCAGTTCTGAACGCTTGCGTTTCTTTGAGATCGGTGCTATTATATCACGGAGACGATCGGATAAACGCAGCCCGAAAGGGGTGAGGAAAGTCCGGGCATCGCAAGGCAGGGTGCCGGCCAGTTACCGGTGAAGGCGACTTCAAGGAAAGTGCAACAGAAATAAACCGCCCGCAAGGGTAAGGATGGAAAGGCGAGGTAAGAGCTCACCGCT
>CALWKT010000037.1 GCA_944381335.1 uncultured Christensenellaceae bacterium | reverse complement strand
ACGGAGATATAAAAATGAGAAGACCTATTATTGCAGGCAACTGGAAGATGAACAACACCAAGGCGCAGACTTACGCGCTGCTCAACGACCTCATTCCGCTCGTCAAGGACGCGGAAGCTGAAGTCGTGATCTGCGTGCCCTACACCAGCATCTGGGCGGCGGGCGAAGCTATCAAAGGCACCAATATCAAGCTGGGCGCGGAGAACGTGCACTGGGCTGAAAAAGGCGCATTCACCGGCGAGATCAGCGCGGATATGCTCCTCGAGCAGGGCGTCGAGTACGTCATTATCGGACACAGCGAGCGCCGTCAGTATTTCGGCGAAACGGACGAGACCGTCAACAAACGCGTGCTCACCGCTCTCGCAAAAGGACTCAAACCGATCATCTGCGTGGGCGAGACCCTCGAGGAGAGAGAAAGCGGCAAGGTCGAGGAAGTGCTCGTGAGACAGACGACCGAGGCGTTCAAGGGCGTTGACAAGGATCAGCTCGAGAACGTCGTCATCGCGTACGAGCCTGTATGGGCTATCGGTACCGGCAAGACCGCTACCGCTCAGGACGCAAACGACACGATCGCGATCATCAGAAACACTATGGCGAAACTGTACTGCCCCAAGTGCGCGGAAGAAAAGGTGCGCATTCAGTACGGCGGCTCGATGAACCCGAAGAACGCGAAAGAGCTGATGGCTATGCCTCAGATCGACGGCGGACTCATCGGCGGCGCTTCACTGAAAGCGGTCGATTTCTCTCAGGTCGTAAAGTACAACGGCTGATAAACGTCAGAACAAATACAAAAGCGCTCCTCAAGGGGCGCTTTTTTCGTATGTTTTTGCGGATAACAGCGATTTACTTGACAAATTGAAAAAAAGTATCTGAAGGGCGAGTTTATCAAATACATGTTGGGAGCGCATCGCGAAAGATGGCGAGTACATCCTTGAAAAGATGCGGGGAAATAACAGATCACTCTTTTCGCGAAGGGTCGCCATAAAAAACACAGGCAGGCGGTTGAGTGAATGTCAGGGCACGGATTGCCCGGCAAGAGCGCAAAAAGAGTGCGGGATAAAATAACCGTTCCCGAATGTCGGATCGCAATAACAATAAATTATACCGCAAAAATTAATTGACGTGCGGAAAACCGTATGGTATAATCATGGGTAAATTGGAAAACGATGAAATAATTAAAAACAAAAAAACAAAACGGAGGAGGTTTTTATGTACATAGTAAGTTTTTTGAAAAACTTATTTCGCCCACGTAAAATCTGGTGTTCTTTATACTTTCTGGCGAATCTGGCAATCGTATTCTGTGTTTTCGGTTTCATATTGTCAGGCGGCAACGATGTAGACGCGGGAATGTTTGTGGCAAACGGCTTTATCGGTATTGCGATCAATACTGTCATCACGTTGATATCGCTTTCACCGATAGGCGAAGCGTACGTCAGGATGAAAGAAAAGGTCAAGAAGGTGGAGAGAAATGCCGACACTGAGGCAATTTACGCTATATTTGACGAGGTATACACGGCGGCGAAAGCAAAGAATCCCAAGCTGGGAGACAAGGTAAAGCTGTATTACAAGCCCACCGACGAGGTCAACGCTTACGCTCTCGGTCACAGAACGGTCATAATCACCGGCGGACTTCTGAAAAGCATGGACGCAGACATGATAAAGGGTGTGCTTGCGCATGAATTCGGTCATATCTCTAGCGGAGATTCGGATCTGAAGCTGGGCATATCCGTTTCAAACAGCATCCTTATGATATTTATGGTGCTCGTCAGCATAGTAATTGGTTTCTTTTCGGCGATCGTCAGCATCGCTTCGGAAACTTCAAGCGGAAAGGCGCTGGGCAGAATGATAGGTGTGATCGGCATATTCCTGGTCACAGCGGTTTACGGTCTGTGGGCAAAGATCGGCATGCTTCTTGTCAATGCGACTTCGAGAAAAGACGAGTATGCCGCCGACGCTTTTGCGGTGGATTGCGGCTTCGGCGCCGATCTGTACGACGCGCTTGACGCGCTGGACGGAGTAAAGACAAAGTCAGATTTTCTGTCTCTGCTTTCTTCCACTCATCCCGACACGGTGGACAGGCTTGCTGCGATAAAGAAAAGACTTGAAGAAATGAACTCCGAGAGTTTAACCAAAGCAGAATAAAACGCTTGCCGAAAGGAAAAGCAGAAAATCAAAAAGCCGACGGATACGGATCCGTCGGCTTTTGCTTTTAAAACAGGAAAAACTGCTTTCGGGACGAAAGCGGAACGTTGTTCAGGTCAGAGGTCTTCCGACGGTTTGACCGTTGTAACATATGAAAATTTTAAGGAATTTTTTATAACTGTACTGAATGGGTTGACGCGGATCGGGTTTGATTATATAATATGGTTATATAATAATATGTTATTATTAATAATCTACGGAAAAGGAGAAGAAGCTTATGTCTAAAAAAAGCATTGAAAAAGAAGCTGAAGAACAAAGGAAACAGGATGAAAAATGGAATGATTATGAGTTGCCTGAAGGATTCGTTCCGAACAAAGCGTTGCTGTTCGGTTTCCAGGCAGCTTATGCAATCGTGCCTTTGATTTGCGCAATAATACTGATGGTGCTGACTATAGCGCCGTTAAGCGCCGGTCAAAGCGTAACGACTTTTATTGCCGATGTAATATCTGAATCAACGACATACGTCATAAGAGGAGTGGTCTCGTTGTTTATCGTACTTGCCGTCATAATTATAACGCTTGAAGCGGCATCGAGAGTAGCAGAATCTTTGTCGATTAACTTTGCGGGAGTGCAAAAGAGAGCTATAAGAGAGGCGTTTGGTTGTTTCCTGGTCGCAGGCGTCTTGCCGCTTGTGCTTTGTTTTGTCGGCAAGAGATTTATGATAGGCGGCTTTCAGACGTCATGGGCTATCCCGATGGCAGTGACGTCATTTGTTTATCTCATATGGATTATTGTTGAAAGTTCGATAAAAAAAGATGTAAAAACAGAGCAAGGAGAAGAACCGTCTTTACTGTATAAAAGTTTCTTAAGCGTTTACGGAGAAAAAGTTAAAAGCAATCAGAAAAAAATAAGGGTTGCCAGAGAGCTGATAGTATCGGTCCTTGTTATTGGCTTACTGGCAATTCAGATAGCGGTACCTTTTACAAGCGAAAAGGAATATCTGACAGAGGAAAGGGTCGCGACTTTGCAGGAAAACGAAGACCTGACATTTGATGAACTTCTCGATACGCTCGGAACTCCGGCGCACTGGGCAATATCAGAAAATAAGGAAGATGCAATTTACGTTTTTTACGGTTCCGAGATGGCCTGTTCTGTTTTTAGCAAAATAGATAATCTCGCGCTTTTGCCCGTAGCAAATTACGCTGAAGAAAAGGGGAAAGTCATATCCGTTTGTATTGTTGAAGTTAAGGATTCGAAAGTGGCGGATATTGTTTTTTACGAAGATATAACGGATATAAGCATTGATATAGATTTTTCTTTCTGAAAAATTATTGAGATAGGATACGCTAAGAGATCCGGAGAACCGACAGGTCGCGGCGTATTGATGATCCGGGCACAAACATTTTTTCAGCGCTCCTTTCAGGGGCGCTTTTTATATCCGTTTTTATGCTGAAGCTTTGGTTTATATGCAAGACTTATTTTTGCAAGGGATTGTCAGGCACATGCCGGAAAAATCAAGTAACGGAGAAAGAGTATCCGGACGGGATCGGTTTTGCCGCTTGTAGTTGACTTATTTTATTTTTTAAGGTACACTGTTTAAAGGAACAGAAGTTTCAGACAAAGATTCCGCTGCTTCAAAGGCGTCTCTGAGAGTTCGCCTTGGCGGGATCTTATTTATTTTTGTCGCCGAAACGGGCTTTTTCCCGAAAAATGCAAAAAACGGGCTATATAGTTTATAGACTTTTTGTGTTTTTTTAATTTACAATATCATTGAGGAAGAAATAGTTTTCAAGAGGGGAATTATGAGGGAAAAGACTAAAAACAACATATTCATATCTCTGATAGTACTTGCGGTGGTTGTCGTATCGCTCGCGTTGTTTTTCGGCGCGTACGCGCTGTGCATGTTCTGCGGAGAAACCGAGATCACGCTCGATCTGAACAAGAGGCATCAGACGATCGAGGGCTTCGGTGCGTCGTCGGCATGGATATATCAGGACATGTACAACTTGGAGCCTGCGCTTCAGGACGAGGCGATGGAACTGCTTTACGGTGACAGCGGACTCATGCTGAACACGTTCAGATACAATATCGGCGGCGGGAGCAACGAGATCGGCGGTTACGGCGAAGGTTCGCTGAACGGCACGAACAGCTATTTCATTGCCGAAAGGTTCACGGGAGATTATTCCGTATTCGCTGACGAGAACAATTACGATTTCACAAAATGCGCGGTCGTGGACGGTATGTTCGAACAGGCGCTCGCGAAGGGAAATATCACGCACGTCGTGTTTTTTGCCAATTCTCCGCATTATCTGATGACCAAAAACGGAAAGACGCACGGCGCCGTCGAGTACGACAACAACCTGAAAGAGGAGGCTTACGGCGCGTTTTCCGACTATCTTCTCGTTTCAGTCAATTATCTTTACGAAAATATAATCTGCAAATACGATCCCGACATCAAGGTTTACATAAGCCCGGTCAACGAACCGCAATGGAAGTGGGGAGGAGAGGGGGCTTCTCAGGAGGGCTGTCATTACGACCCTGAGCCTCTCGGCAAGTTCTACGACGTTTTCTATGACAGGATCACTGCGTACAACGCCGCTAACGGCACGGATTATATAATGGATATTTTCGAAAGCGGAAACTACAAGATACCCGATTCGTCCAACGTCAAGAAATACCTGAAAGAGCTTGCGAAATACGACTGGTTCGACGAAATTGAGGGCATATCCGTACATTCTTACGCCGCAAACAATTCGTCTTATTACAAAAAGGTGTTTGCCGACCATATGGAGAGCAGATATCCCGAAAAGAAGATAAGCGTCAGCGAATACTGCGTGCTCGAATTCGGCGTGGTAAAGGACATGACGATGGGCGTTTACAACGCGCAGACGATACTGCGCGACCTCAGAGACCTCGATGCTGTGAGCTGGAGCTGGTGGCTCAGCGTTTCGCAGGGCGATTACGAGGACGGGCTGGTCTACTGGAACAAGACGGAAAGCGGCAACGTGATCAACACTTACAAGCGTTACTACGTGATGGGGCAGTTTTCCAGGTTTATTCCCGAAGGAAGCGTCAGGATCGACGCGGATTACAGCGATTTTCTCGGTTTTAACGGAGTGGACTGCGTAGCCTTCGAAAGACCGGACGGGAAGATAGCGCTCGTCGTGATAAACGACAGCAAAAACGCGCGTACGGTAAAGTTGAACGGGGATTTCTCGACGGTTACCGAGACCGTGACCGACGACACCGTGAACTGGGGCGTTTCGGAATACGACTTTGACGGAAAACTGGAATTGTCCGCAATGTCGGCGACCACATTCGTGCTGTCCTGAAAGCCGGAAGAAAAGGGCTGTTTTCAGCAGTTATATAAAAATATCGCAATAAAAACACAAACGACCGCGCCGGATGAACTTTACGGCGCGGCAGTTTTGTAAAATTTTTATCGGTTCAAGTGGGGCATAAGCTACGGCGCGGCATTAAAAGAGCATAAAAAACGGCTTGAAAGTGCACGAAACGTCAAAATTTCGCCAAAAATTGACTGTTAAATTTTTAACACCCTATTTACAAAAGGCGGAAAATGTTATACAATATTAAACGGCAGGCAGGCAGGTCTGACCTGAAATGATATGAAAGGAGAATTATTATGTCAAGATTTACGTTGCCCAGAGACCTTTACTTCGGCAAAGGCTGTCTGGAAGAACTCAAAAACCTCAAAGGCAAAAAAGCGATCCTCGTTATCGGCGGCGGTTCGATGAAAAAATTCGGCTTTGTAGACAGAGCTGTGGAATACCTCAAAGAAGCCGGCATTGAAACCATGTTGTTTGAAGGCGTAGAGCCGGATCCTTCCGTGGAAACGGTCATGAAAGGCGCGGCGGCGATGAGAGAATTCGAGCCTGACTGGATAATTTCCATGGGCGGCGGTTCGCCTATCGACGCCGCTAAAGCGATGTGGGTATTCTATGAGTATCCCAAGACTTCTTTCAAAAAGATATTGACCCCGTTCTCCTTCCCGACGCTGAGAACGAAGGCTAAATTCTGCGCGATCCCGTCCACTTCGGGTACGGCGACTGAAGTGACCGCGTTCTCCGTCATTACGGATTACGCAAAGGGCGTGAAGTATCCGCTTGCGGACTTCAACATCACCCCGGACGTTGCGATAGTCGACCCCGATCTTGCTGAGACGATGCCCAAAAAGCTTGTCGCGCATACCGGCATGGACGCGTTGACGCACGCGATCGAAGCGTACGTTTCGACCGTCGCTCAGCCGTTTACCGATCCTCTCGCAATGGAAGCGATAAAGATCATTGACAAAGATCTCAAAGCAAGCTATGACGGAGACATGAAGGCTCGCGAGAATATGCACTACGCTCAGTGCATGGCAGGACAGGCGTTCTCCAACGCGCTGCTCGGCATAACTCACTCGATGGCGCACAAGACGGGCGCGGCGTTCGAGACGGGACACATCCCGCACGGTTGCGCGAACGCGATCTATCTGCCGTACGTCATCCAGTACAACTCCGTGAACAAGAGGGCGAAAGAACGCTACTGTGAGATCGCGAAGATGCTCGGTCTCAAAGGCAAGAGCGGCACGGCTCTCGTAAACGCGCTTTGCGACAGGATCAGAGAGATGAACGCATATTTCGGCATTCCTTCTTCGCTTAAAGAATACGGCATCAACGAGGAAGAATTCCTCGCTAAGATCGACAACATCGCAAAACT
>CALWKT010000036.1 GCA_944381335.1 uncultured Christensenellaceae bacterium | reverse complement strand
AGGAGTGGAAGAACGCTCTTACCAAGGCTTACGAAAAGAATAAGGGCAAGTTCCAGATCGAGGGATTCCGCAAGGGTAAAGTTCCCCGCAAGGTTATTGAGAACATGTACGGCGTCGGCGTATTTTTCGAAGACGCGTTGGATATAATTCTGCCTGAAACTTACGGCGAGATCATGGACAAGGAAAGCGATCTGTTCCCTGTGGACAGACCCGATATCGATATCGTTGCGATCAGCGACAGCACGCTCAAGTACACCGCGACCGTTCAGCTCCGCCCGACCGTAACGCTCGGCGCTTACACCGGTCTCGAGTTTACCAGGAACAGCACTGAAGTCAGCGACGAAGAAGTCGAAGCCGAGATCAAAAAAGATCTTGAGAACGCCGGCTCCTGGGAACCTGTCGGTGACAGACCCGTTGCAAACGGCGACAAGTGCGTTATCGATTTCAGCGGAAGCGTCGACGGCGAAAAGTTCGAAGGCGGCACCGCGAAGGATTATACGATCGTTCTCGGCAGCGGATCTTTCATTCCCGGTTTCGAAGATCAGATGGTCGGCATGAATGAGGGCGAGACCAGAGTGGTAAAAGTCAGATTCCCTGAAGACTATCACGCTGAAAACCTCAAGGGCAAGGACGCTGAATTCGAAGTTGTTCTGCACAGCGCGACCTTCAAAAACGTGCCCGCGCTCGACGACGAGACCGTCAAGGATATTTCCGAGTTCGACACCGTCGACGATTACAAAAAGAGTGTCAAGGACAGACTTGTCGCAAAGAAGGAAGAAGAGGCGAATTACGCTCTCGATCAGGCGATCATCGAGAAGATCTCCGACGAGGCTAAGGTCGACGTTCCCGAATGTATGATCGAAGAAGAGGCTGAAGACATGCTCAAGGAGTTCGAGTACAGAGTGATGTATCAGGGCGGCGATCCCGAGCAGTTCTACAAGATGACCGGACAGAAGAGAGAGGACGTGCTGAACACTTACAAGGTCGGCGCCGCAAGGAACGTTAAAATGAGACTTGTTCTTCAGGAGATCATCAAGGTCAACAACATCACCGTGACGGACGAGGAAGTCGAAGAAGACCTCAAGAAGTCTGCCGAGGAAGCGGGTATGGAGTATGAGGAATTCCTCAAAAACGTTACAGATCAGCACAGAAGCTATCTGAGAAGTTCCATGATCAGCAAGAAAGCTTTCGAATTCCTCAGGAACAACAACATCATCAAGTAATTTCCGGATTTTACGCAAAACGTACCCTTTTCCTCCGGATAAACGGGGGAAGAGGTTACAAATACGTTCGTTGAGAATATCATAAAGGGAGGATTTAATATGAAAAAGGACGAAATAGTGAAGAATAACATTTACGTCATCGACAAGGTGGACGGGGGCGAAAGGCAGTATGACATATATTCCAGGCTGCTCGAAGACAGAATAATCTTTCTTACGGACGAAATCAACGATTACACTGCAAATCTCGTGGTCGCGCAGCTCATTTTCCTTGAGGCTAAGGACAGCGAAAAAGACATCTGCATTTACATCAACAGCCCCGGCGGCAGCGTGAGCGCAGGTCTTGCGATATACGACACGATGAAGTATATCAAATGCGACGTGAGCACCATCTGCATCGGCATGGCGGCGTCAATGGGCGCGTTCCTGCTCGCCGCAGGCACCAAGGGAAAGAGATATGCGCTTCCCAACAGCGAAATCATGATACACCAGCCTCTCGGCGGAGCGCAGGGACAGGCGTCCGACGTCGAAATCATGGCTAACCATCTGAAGAAAACCAAGGATAAGTTGACCAGGATTTTGGCGGAAAACTGCAATCAGCCTTACGAAAAAGTGCTTGAGGACACTGACAGAGACAATTTCCTCAGTCCCGAAGAAGCGCTTGAGTACGGGCTTATCGACCAGATTTATTATAAGAGGTAATTTAAGTGGATCAGAACAGACAGATAGGAAAATGTTCTTTCTGCGGCAGAGGCGAAGGGGAAGTCGAAAAGATTTTTTCGGGTCCCAACGGAGTGAATATCTGCAACGAATGCGTTGAGTTCTGCTATGAACTCATGGAGCAGGAGTACAGTGCGTCTCCTTCTGCGGAAGCTCAGAAAAAGCATGCGATAAACGTGCCTACGCCGCACGAGATCAAAGAGAGACTCGACGAATACATCGTTGGTCAGGATCAGGCGAAAAAGGTGCTGTCGGTCGCGGTTTACAATCATTACAAGAGGCTTACCTGCGAAGCGAAAGGCGACGTGGAACTGGAAAAGAGCAACGTTCTTCTCCTCGGACCCACCGGTTGCGGCAAGACGCTTCTTGCCAGCACGCTTGCGAAGATCCTCGACGTGCCGTTCGTAGTCGCTGACGCAACGTCTCTGACTGAGGCGGGTTACGTCGGTGAAGACGTTGAGAATATTCTTCTCAAGCTCATCAAGAAGGCGGATTACGACATCAAGCGCGCAGAAGTGGGAATAATCTATATCGACGAGATAGACAAGATCGCCAAAAAAGGCGAGAACGTTTCCATTACCCGCGACGTTTCCGGCGAGGGCGTTCAGCAGGCTCTGCTCAAGATAATCGAAAGCACGATAGCCAACGTGCCGCCCAACGGCGGAAGGAAGCATCCTCAGCAGGAGTGCATCCAGATCAATACCAGAAATATACTGTTTATCTGCGGCGGCGCTTTCGTCGGCCTCGAAAAGATAATCGAAAAGCGTATGCAGGGCGCTTCGCTCGGTTTCGGCGCCGAGATCAAGAACACCAAGGCTTCGACTTACGGCGAGGTCTGCAACGAGATACGCCCGGACGATCTGATCAAATTCGGTCTGATACCCGAATTCGTCGGAAGACTCCCGGTGGTAGTCTCGATCAACGCGCTTGACGAAAAGGCGCTTGTGAGCATCCTGAAAGAGCCTAAAAACGCGCTCACCAAACAGTATACGTCCATGTTCGCCGACGACGGAGTGGAGCTAGTCTTTGAGGACGAAGCTCTCTTCGAGATCGCAGGAAAGGCGGTCAGAATGAAAACCGGCGCGCGCGGTCTGAAGTCGATCATGGAAAATCTTATGCTTGACGTGATGTACGACGTTCCCAGCGACAAATCCATTGAGAAAGTCGTAATTACGGGAGAATGCGTCAAAGGCAACGAAAAGCCTTTGATAATACGTCGCAAAACCGCATAAAACATACGGCAGGCGTGTTGCCTGCCTTTTTTTGTGTCGATTTGAAAAGACGTGTCCTTGTGCAGGCGGTGTAAAACCGAGGCGGGAGGCTTTAATGCCTCGTATTTGCGTAAACGTATCAGCTTTACCGGCAATTTTTCCGTGTGGTGGGTAGTGTTGTCGGCTTTGCGTCAGTATGTGAGGTTGACACGGCAAGACTCAAACCTACAGGAAATTGATTTTTATACATGGAAACAGCAGGGGAAACCGAGTTTTGCAAAAGTAGTAATGGTTATAGCGGTTAATACCGGCTTCACCGGGAGCGTCGGTACCGGTCTGAAATCCGGGGTGCGTATACAAAAGGAGAAATCGAAATGATAATAAAAAACGCAGAATTCAGGACATCATACGCTTCTTTCAGAAAAGGAGACGGATTTGACGCTGACGAGATCGCCATTGCAGGCAAGTCGAACGTCGGAAAAAGTTCGTTTATAAATTATCTTACAAATCACGGAGGGCTCGCAAAAACTTCGTCAACTCCGGGAAAAACAAGACTGATCAATTTTTTCTCCGTGAACAACGGAGAGTTTATGCTCGTCGATCTGCCCGGCTACGGCTATGCTAAAGTGGGGGAGAACGAAAAGAAAAAATGGGACAAAATGATCGGAGATTATCTGACTCAGAGCGAAAGACTAAAAGGAGTGCTCGTACTGGTCGACGTGAGACATGAGCCCACGGCGCTCGACAAACAAATGATAGCGTATCTGCACCATTATCACATCCCTTTCATTGTCGTTGCAACAAAGGGAGACAAGCTTTCAAAAGTTCAGCTGACGCGTCAGAGGAGCGTTGTTGCAAACGCGCTCAGCCTGGGCGCAGACGATGTTCTCGTCGTTTCTTCGCTCAAAAAGCAGGGCAAGGAAGCGGTTCTTGCTAAAATTGAGAATTTGCTCAAATTTATTCCAGAAGATAATGAAATAGAATAACACTGGCTGGATATAACTATTTTTCGGTTTAATTTAGAATATTATTTATAGGCGAAGTGACATTATTTCTCCTCTCGGCATATATTTTTATAGCGATTGTATCAAAGCATCTGCTTTGCGGCAGTCATATAAAAGGAGGAAGTACATAATGTCATTTTCTAATAATTGCAAATCGGATAAGATCCCGGGGCCGGTCAAAGGCAACGCGTTTTCCGGAATTTGCGAAAAGACCTGCGTGCAGGTAGAGAAGGTGTTCGACGCGTGTATGAGTCAGAATATGCTGACAGATCTTCAGCTTGCTTTGACGGACGTTACGCCGGCTGATCTGACCGCGCCGTATAAATTCGTCAGCGCAAAATCCACGAGTACGTCTGCGACCGTTTCCGATCTTTCTGTCACGGATATACCTGAAGACAGCTGTTATGCCAGGGTGAACTGCAACGTGCAGATCCCTGTTCAGGTAACTTTTACCGACGCGAACGGCAAGACCGGTACGGGTGTTGCAACCGTTACCGTGCCCAAGGACGTGATCCTTCACGTTTCCGCGCCAAGCGTCATACCGTATTCCATTCAGGCTACCGTCGGTTTTTCCGCGGCGCAGGGTACCTACACGTCCGACAATACTTTTACGGTTACCGGCTGTGCTACCGTGATCCTCAAGGTCACAATGCCTGTGGATCTTCTCGTGCCGAGTTACGGTTATTGCTACATTCCGCCGTGCAGGGAATATACGGAACAGGTGTGCGAGTGCACGTTCGATCTTCCGATATATCCTCAGGATTGCGGAGAAGACTGCAGATGCTCTTCGCGTCTCAGAGGCTGACATCAAAACTTCGCGCGCCGGTGCGGCTTCCGTTCCGACGCGCGATTTATACGACAGAGTTTCTTTCGCCGCATTGCATGCGGCGTTTTTCTTGCGTTTTTCCTCGGTTTTACTTTGCGTATCGGTATTTTTTCTTCGTTGGAAACGAGAATTGTCTGCGCCGCTTGATTATCGGCGCGTTTTGTTGTTATAATAAATATATGAAAGTTTTTGCCGTGAGCGATCTTCATCTGGGGAGCTGTTGCGACAAGCCGATGGACATATTCGGCGACGGTTGGAGCGGCTACTGGGGTAATATACGCGAGGATTGGAAAAACAGAGTTTCGGACGATGACGTCGTTCTCATTGCCGGCGACATATCCTGGGCAATGCGCCTTGAAGACGCATTGCCTGATCTGCGTCAGATCGCCGATCTTCCCGGCAAAAAGGTTATTCTGAGAGGGAATCACGACTACTGGTGGCAGTCTTATCAGAAGTTGAAAGACTCTCTGCCTTCCGGAATTTACGCCGTGCAGAACAATGCGGTAAGAATTGAAAATCTGCTTGTCTGCGGCAGCAGATTGTGGAGTCTCGGCGCCGAAGGCGATCACGACAAAGCGATGCTGAAAAGAGAGGAGATCAGGTTAAGGCTTGCGCTTGACGATGCAAAAAGTCAATATAAGGACGGGGATAAGATAGTGGTAATGGTGCATTACCCGCCTTTCGACGTTTCGTTTGCGGATTCACCTTTTACCGCCATCATCTCCGAATATCAAGTAAGCGCGGTGGTTTACGGGCATCTGCACGGAAAAGACGCGAGAGTGCGCAGGATAGTCAACAAAAACGGGATAAATTACTATCTTACGTCCTGCGATCTTATCGGATATAAACCGGTGGAACTGACTGACGTTTTTTCCGGTGATTAATACCGGTTTTGCAGATTTTATCGCGTCACAGTCTGCGGCGCATTTTTATTGCGTTTAAAAGTCTGAATGAGATTTGTTTTTTGAAGATATCCGAAAGGTCTCGTTTTTGCTGCTCAGGCACAGCCGTTTCTGACGAAACAGTATTTTATAAGGATATAATGCGTGCGGGCACATATACGCGCGCGAAGAAAAATTTGCCCTATGTATTAGGCATGCCTGTTTGCGTTGCGCAGCGTTTACGCATGAAGCGCGTGAGAGCGCGGAGATCTCCGCATTATCCGTTCCCGGAGCCAAGGAAGCCTTTGCCGGCGCGGACGGAGTAGGGCTTGTTTCGCTGCCTGTTTGATTCTGACGGATCCGTAAAAAAGTTGACGGATTGTTCTCTGTAAATCTTTGAAGTTTTTATCTTGATGAGAAAGTTTTTTCGCGTAAAAAATCGAGGTAAACGGCTGTGAAAACATTGCCCGGCAGGGAAGTTTTTCCATCTGTTGGGAAAAATTGGGAAAAGACTTTACGTGAAAGTATCAAAGGGTAATATCCGTCGCTGAGAATAATTCATATATGAGCAATTTCTTGTTTTGAAATATTGAATTTTTGTTAAAATTATCGTTTTCATACGCAAATTCCGATATAAATGATCGGGTGGGAAATTTGAAATTTCCGAAGCCTTTCCGATGGGCAATTCCGACTGTTTTTCTGAATAATTATGGGGAGAATTTCCACTTTTCGTATAATCAAGTAAAAACTAGTAAAATAAAGTAAATATCATTAAAAACTATTTTAAATAGCTATTGTAAAATTCAGTAATAAGCAGTAATATCTGCAAAATTAGCAGATGTGAACAAGTGTTTGCTTTTTATGGTGGAAATTTGTGGATATAATCTTGACAATACTTTTTATACACGATAGAATATAAGTACAAAACTATAGGAGGTACAGCGCGATGATGATGTCGGGAATGGTTTCTCTTCAGGTCGACCCCAAGGGCAGACTGAGAATTCCGTCCAAGTACAGATCCGCTCTCGGCGGTGAGGGAAGCGTCATCTACGCTATGATCAACAGCAACGGCTGTCTGAACATTATCTCCGGAGAAAAAGCCAACGAGATCATCTCCAAACTGTCAAAGGTCGTATCCATTGCGGTCACGGAAAGGTCTACGGCGGCAAGGCTGATCCTCAGCAGTATAAGCGAACTCAAAGAAGACGGGCAGGCAAGATTCACGCTTCCTCCCATGCTCAGGAAGTTCGCCGGCATAAACAAGAACGTGGTGTTCGCAGGCATGGGCAATTCGCTCGAACTGTGGGACGCAGACAAATGGGATGAACTTCACAACATCGTCTGCAATCCCGAAGAGTTCCGTCAGGCGGTCGCAAGCCTTGAAGATATTCTTTCGATATGACGGAATTTGCACACGTACCCGTAATGCCGAGAGAGGTGACCGAAGGACTGAACGTCAGACCCGAAGGGATATATCTCGATTGTACGCTCGGCGGGGGAGGACACAGCAGTCTGATCGCAGAGCGACTTACGACGGGAAGGCTGATCGCGATCGACAAAGACGACGACGCGCTGGAGTTCGCAAAGAAAAGGCTGGAGGAGTACGGAGAGAAGATAACTTTCGTACACAGCGATTTCAAGAGAGCGGATGAGGTGCTCGACGAACTGAACATTGACA
Source organism: uncultured Christensenellaceae bacterium (assembly GCA_944381335.1). The sequence goes on along the minus strand of CALWKT010000036.1, from coordinate 6,506 downwards.
GAATTGACGGCGTGCTGATGGATCTGGGAGTTTCTTCCTACCAGCTGGACGCTGCTGAAAGAGGTTTTTCTTACCGCTTCGACGCACCGCTCGATATGAGGATGGACAAGACGCAGTTCCTGACGGCTTTCAACGTGGTGAACGAGTACAACGAGATGGACATCGCGGACATATTGTTCAGATACGGAGAAGAGAGGTACGCAAGGAAGATAGCGGCGAACATCGTGAGATACCGAAACGAACAGACGATCAGAACGACCGGACAGCTTGCGGAGATAGTGGAGAAGTCCTATCCTCCCAAAGAGAGGTTCAAGGGCGGCAATCCTTGCAAGAGGACGTTCCAGGCGATCAGGATCGAGGTCAACGACGAGCTGAAGGAGCTTGACGTGATAATCGGAAAGCTGGCGGAAAGACTGAATAAAGGCGGAAGGATATGCGTGATAACATTCCATTCGCTGGAGGACAGGATAGTGAAAAGAGAATTTCAGTATCTTGAAGCGAAATGTATTTGTCCTCCTAAACAACCGGTATGCACCTGCAACAAAGTGCAGACGGTGAAGATACTGACGAAAAAGCCGGTTACGGCAAGTGAAGAGGAGCTTGCGGTAAACCCGAGGGCACAGAGCGCGAAGCTCAGAGTTGCCGAAAGAGTGTAATAAAAAGCTATTGGGGTGAATAGGTATGTTGAGAGAAAGAGAATTTACCAGGGAGACGGTCGACAGACCCGTAGATAACAGATACGGCGCCGCTTGCAATCAGGGGCGTGCCGATTACGATCGCTACGTTGAAGAACAGCCTCAGCGTTACGACGCGTTCGAAAGATCTTTTGACAACAGAACTTATGCTGAGCCTTACGGCGAGCCCTACTATGCGGAGCAGGAAAGAGAGTATCCTCGCGAGGATTACGCACGCCGCGAAGCATATCCCCGTTACGAGAATTTCGGAGCACCTCAGAACGACGCGTACGGATATAACAGACAGCAGACGTATGACGGTTACAACTATACAAACGGTTATGAGTACAACGGCTATGCCGCACCTCAGACTACGACTTTCGAACATGTGGAATATCAGGCGAAGAAACCGGCTAAGCGCACTCTCAACGCAAAATCCAAAATGCTTATCGCGGTCTACTTCGTGCTTGTTGCGGTAATAGCTTCACTGATCATCGCGAACGTTGTCGCATTCGGCGGCGGAAGCGTTGAGGCACAGGCGCCTGCTGAGGCGGTTTACAACGAAGAAACGCTGAACATGGCGGTCACCGCAGACGGAAGCGTGGTGGAGATGCAGGAAGTAAGATACATCGAAAACTACGGTTATGAGAAGAACACCAACTGGTTCGACAGCTTCTGCGACTGGGTGGCAAGCATCTCAAAATAAGACAAAACGGACACTAATCAAACCCGTCGGATACTCGAGACGATAAAAAAGCGGAGGGGTATTCGATGCACAAAATTTCCCATATCACACTAAAAAGAAAGCTACCTGCGGTTCTCGCCCTGGTAGTCTTTCTTTTTTTACTGCTTGTATGCAGGCTGTTTTACATACAGATAATCGACGGAACGGGACTTCAGACGCTTGCAGCAGGTCAATGGACGCGCGATCTGCCATTCAAAGCCGAACGAGGCGATATCACGGACAGAAACGGAGTTGTCCTCGCCACGTCGCAGTCATCGTACACCGTCTACGTGCGTCCGAACGATCTGAAAGAGCATGACAAGGTCGCTTCTGCGATCGCCGCGGCTACAGGCGCGGATTTCGATTCGGTTTACAAAAAGGTAATAAAGAGCGGCGTTTCCGAAGTCAGAGTTGCAACGGGGCTGACGAAAAATCAGATGCTGACCGTTTCTGCGTACGGCTTTGACGGCGTATACTTTACCGAGGACGCTACAAGATATTACAATTACGGCAATTTCGCCACTCAGCTTCTCGGATTCACTAACGCTGACGGCGTCGGACAGAGCGGCGTCGAGCAGTATTACGACGTATATCTGAAAGGAACGGACGGCGCGTCATATACCGAGACCGATCTTGTCGGGCGTGAGCTTGAAGACAACGTGACGTCCTATCTTGCGCCGATAAAAGGCATGACGGCAAAGCTGACGATCGACTTCAAATTGCAGAGTTTTGCTGAAAAAGCCGTCAACGACGCTGTGATGACCTATTCGCCTAAAGCCGCGTCCTGCCTGATGATGAACGCGGACACGGGAGAAGTTCTCGCTATGGCGAGCGCGCCCACTTTCGATCTCAACGACATTCCCAGAAACGACCTGTCATTTCTTTTAGCCGGCTCGAAAAACCTCCTTGTCACCGACGTTTATGAACCGGGTTCCACTTTTAAAATCCTGACTTCGGCAATCGGGATTGAGACGGGCGTAATAAAGGACAGCTATTATTGCCCGGGCTACAAGGTCGTGGACGGACAGAGGATAAAATGCTGGAGGAGCATAGGTCACGGGTCTCAGGATTTCGCTCACGGGATCATGAATTCTTGCAACTGCGTATTTATGGACGTTGCGCTGAGCGCCGGAACGTCGGTCATGTACGATTATTTCGAAAAATTCGGTCTCACTCAAAAAACTGGAATAGACGTTTCGGGCGAAGGAAGCAGCATTATGCTTGCAGAAGAAAGCGTAAAGCCCGTCGACATAGCACGCATAGGTTTCGGTCAGGCGATCGCGGTGACGCCGGTTCAGCTTGCCGCCGCCGTTTGTTCTGTGATCAACGGAGGCAAACTGGTGACCCCGTACGTCGTCGACAGCATATACAGCGAGGACGGAAAGCTCGCATACCGCAACGTGCCGACAGTAAAAGGGATAACGGTGTCTGAAAGCACTTCTGCTCAGATGAGGGAATATCTCTACGGAGTCGTAGAAGAAGGCGGCGGCAAAAACGCTTATGTGGAGGGTTACAGGATCGGCGGCAAAACGGGCACCGCGCAGAAATACAAAGACGGCGCGATCGATCGAGGCGCATACGTATCTTCATTTATCGGATTTACCGAGATCAACGGGCAGAGGATACTTTGTCTGATGATCGTGGACGAACCGCAAGGATACGTCTATTACGGAAGCATAGTAGCCGCGCCTCTCGTCGGACAGATATTCAGGAGCACTTTCGCTTATTACGGCGTACAGCCCGAACTTTCGGGAGACGAAGTTCCCGTTCAGGTGGTCATGCCCGACGTGTACGGACTCTCTGCAACCGCCGCATGCGCCGCGATGAGAGAAGCGGGACTTACCTACGAAGTGGCGGGCGAGGGAAACAAGGTCGTTTATCAGTTCCCGGAAGCCGGAGCGGAAATAGACGACGACACCGTGGTTTACTTCGTGCTCGGGTAAAGCAAAATGCGTCAATATGCGACAAAAGCGGATATTTTGCGAGTTTGAGTCAATAATCGGACGGAGAAAAGTTTCAATCTTTTTGTCGCATGCGCGCGAATAACGCCGACGCGAAGTGCGCACGATTAAAAAATTATATTATCAGTAAAAAGAACGGGAGGCAGAATATGAAATTTTCGCAGTTGTTGCAGGGCGTAGCGCCGTGCGGAAATTACGGTGACGTTGAGGTAACGGGCATTTCCGTCAGAAGCACGGATATCGGAAAAGGAGAAGTCTTCGTTTGCATGAAAGGAACGGGCGGAGACGGACACAATTATTGCAAGGAGGCTGTTGCCGCAGGAGCGGCGGCGATCGTTTGCAGCGACGACGTCGGACTTCAGCCTGTGCCGGTAGTAAAAGTGCAGGATACGAGAAAGGCGTACGCGCTGATGTCGGCTAACTTCTTCGGGAATCCCGCGTCCTCTCTCAGGATCGTCACCGTCACCGGGACAAACGGAAAATCCACCACGGCTTACGTCACCGCGAAACTCCTTGAAGCGGGCGGTTTCAACGTCGGGCTTATCGGAACGATGTATTACGAGTTTGCCGGCAAGAAACTGCCGTCCACGCTGACGACTCCCGACCCGTTCGAGCTTCACAGGCTATTTTACGAAATGAAATCTGCCGGAGTGCAGTATGTTGTTATGGAGTTTTCGGCGCACGCGATATACCTTGAAAAGCTCAGCGGAGTGTGTAGCGACATTTGTATTTTCACCAATCTGTCGCAGGATCATCTGGACTTTTTCGGAGACATGAAAAGATATAAGGCGGCGAAAAAGAGCTGTTTTACCGCGGCGTATACCCGTTGCGCGCTGGTAAACGTAGACGACGCGTGCGGCAGAGAAATTCTGTCGGAATGTAAAGTTCCCACGGTGAGTTACGGTCTTGACAATCCCGCAGACAGTTTTGCCATCGACGTAGAGGACACGGCGAGAGGCTGTTCTTTCGTCGCGAATATAATGGACGATATTGTTGACGTGGATTGCAGGCTTTACGGCAGATTCAACGTCTACAACGTGCTTGCGGCGTGTACCGCGGCGAGAATGGCGGGGGTCGGGCTTGCCGAAATTGCTGATTGTCTGTATACTCTCGAGCCTCCGTCAGGCAGATTCAACGTGATCGAATCGGGCGGAGTAAAATACGTGGTGGACTTCGCGCATACCCCAGACGGACTTTACAATCTGATAAAGGAAGGAGCAAAACTCTGCAAGGGCAAGCTGATCACCGTTTTCGGGTGCGGCGGAGACAGAGACGTTTCAAAACGTCCGATCATGGGTAAGATCGCGGGCGAAATGTCGGATATAGTCATTGTGACCAGCGACAATCCGCGCACCGAGAGCAGGCAGTCCATTGCCGACGATATACTTTCAGGCATAAGAAAGAGGAACAAACTGTTCGTCGAGCTTGACAGAAGCCGCGCGATCGCGCTTGCGGTCGAACTCGCGCTGCCGGGCGACGTCGTACTGATAGCCGGCAAGGGCAGCGAGGGTTATATTGACGAAAACAACGTCAGGACCCCTTACAGCGACAGCGCTCAGCTCAACAAGGCGCTCAGAAGATAATGGACGTCACGCTGAGATTTCTTCTTGCGGCGCTGACCGGATTTGCGGCGACGGCACTTCTGTCACGACCCGTGATAGCTTTCGCAAAACGCGCAAAGGCGAGCCAGACCATACTTTTTTACGTGGACAAACACGAAGGAAAGAAGGGAACTCCGACTATGGGAGGCATTATGTTTCTCGCCGGAGTCAGCGTAGCTGTGCTTGCATTCGGCAGAGAAAAACTGGGCGTAGTCGCGCTGTGCGTCACGCTCGGGTACGGGCTTATCGGTTTCCTTGACGATTTCATCAAGATAAAGCTAAAGAGAAACCTCGGGCTGAAAGCATATCAGAAGATCATCGGACAACTCGGGATCGCCGCAATCGTTGCCGCGTTCTGTTATACGAACAGGTACGTGGGGAGCGAAGTCAGGATCCCTTTCACTCAGATCAGCGTGGACATGGGTCCCGCTTATGTCGTTTTCTGCGCGTTCGTCTTTATTGCAATGACGAATGCGGTAAATCTGACGGACGGTCTTGACGGACTGGTCGCGTCGACAGGCAGCATATATTTCGCCGCGTTCGGGATCATGATCGCGTTTGCGGCTGTTTATGCGGCTGACGGCGGCAAAACTTTGCTTGCGGAGGAATATGCTTCTCTTGGCGTTTTTTCCTTCGCATTCTTCGGAGCGCTCATCGCTTTTTTGTGGTGCAACTCCAATCCTGCGAGCGTATTTATGGGCGACACCGGCTCGCTTGCCGTCGGAGGCGCGGTGGCTTGCGTTGCGGTATTTTCCAAAAACGCGCTTTTTGCGCCGGTCTGCGGCATAATTTTCGTGGTGTCGTGCATATCGGTAATATTGCAGGTGTTGCATTTCAAGCGTACAAAAAAGAGATTGTTCCTTATGGCTCCGTATCATCATCACCTGGAATACAAGGGTATAAAGGAGAGTAAGATCGTGAGTTACTATTCGGTGATAACGCTTGTCGCCTCGATAGTCGCTCTGATCGCGTACACGGTATGAACAAAACATTGATTTTAGGTTGGGGGAGCAGCGGAAAATGCGCTGCGGATCTGCTCCGTCGTCACGGAAAAGAAATAGTCTGTTTTGACGACAACGCCGGAGAATATCCGGAAGAAGACGTTGAAAACAGGAGAGGCAAATCCATAAACAACGTGCTTGAGGACATTGAACTCGTCGTGGTAAACCCCGCCGTTCCGTCGTCGCACGCCGTGATAAGAGAGGCGAAAGCGCGCGGCATAGAAGTCATCGGCGAAATTGAACTGGGTTACCGTTTCTGCAACGGAAGGACGGTTGCGGTCACCGGCACAAACGGCAAAACGACCACCGTTTCGCTGATAAAGACTATTTTCGACGAAGCCGGGATAACGTCGTACGCGCTCGGCAATATCGGGGTGCCGTTCTGCTTGCAGGCAGACAATCTCAACGGAGACGTGGCAGTACTTGAAATATCCAGTTTTCAGCTTGAAACCACGGTGGGATTCCGTCCTGAATACGCGGTCTGTCTGAACGTAACGCCCGATCATCTGGAAAGACACGGCAGTTTCGACGAATACGCAAGACTC
>CALWKT010000035.1 GCA_944381335.1 uncultured Christensenellaceae bacterium | reverse complement strand
CTTTGACGTCGCCTTCGTCGAGGACGATTATCTTATCCGCGTTCTTTATAGAGGTCGCGCGTTGCGAGACCCAGAACACGGTCGCGTCGCCTTTAGTTTCGGCTATCGCCTTTCTGAGCGCGTAGTCTGTCGCGAAGTCGAGCGCGCTTGAGCTGTCGTCGAGAACGAGTATCTCCGGCGAGCCGACCAGCGCCCTTGCGATCGTAAGACGCTGTCTCTGACCGCCGGAAAAGTTGCGGCCGTCGCGTTCCACGATCTCGTCAAGTCCTTTCTTCTTTGCGCGCACGAAGTCAGCCGCCTGAGCGATCTCCAGCGCGCGCCAGATCTCTTCGTCGGACGCGTCCTTTTTCGCCCACTGCATATTGCTTCTGATCGTGCCGCTTGCCAGCACCGCCTTCTGCGGAACGTACGCAACGGTCGTCCTCAGCTGGTCGAGCGGATATTTTCTCACGTCCGTTCCGAAGATCTTCACGCTTCCTTCGCTGACGTCGTAAAATCTTCCGAGGAGGTTGACGAGGGTGCTTTTGCCGCTGCCGGTACCTCCGATCACGCCTATCGTCTCGCCGCGTTTTACGTCGAGGGTCAGACCGTCGAGCGCGTAATCGCCGTCGCCGTAGCCGAAATGCACGTTTTCAAAGCTTACCGCAGGCGCGTTTTCGTCGGGGGTCACGGTCTCGTTGCCTTCGTCTGTGACAGACGGCTGAGTGTCGAGAACTTCAAGCACTCTTGAAGCGGAAGCCGACGATTTCGTGACAAGAATGACCATATTCGCGACTACGACGAGCGCGAGGGAGATCTGGGTCATGTAGTTTACGAACGCGATGATCTCGCCCTGAGTCATTTCGCCGCTTTCGACGATTCCGCCGCCGAACCAGAGGATGGCGAGGATAGCGACGTTGATTATTGCAAACGTAATGGGGTTGAGAAGGGCGGATATCGCACCCACGATATTGCTCGTCCTTGTCAGATCTTCTGCGGCAGTCTTGAAACGTGCGCGTTCATAATCCTGCTTCGCAAAAGCTCTGACCACGCGTACGCCTGAGAGATTTTCTCTTGTCACATTGGTAACGGTATCCAGTTTTTTCTGCACAGTCTTGTAGTGCGGCACGGTGCGCGACATGATCAGATACAGCGCGAGCGCTATCAGCGGAGCCGCGGCGAGGAATACCAGCGCGAGTTTGAGGTTGATTATCATCGCCATGACCGCCGCGCCGATCACGAGGAAGGGAGCGCGGATAAACAGGCGGATCATCATGGCAACAAGGTTCTGAAGCTGATTCACGTCGGCGGTGAGGCGGTTGATCAGGGTCGCCGCGCCGAACTTGTCCAGTTCTTTATAAGACAGTTTGTTGACGTGTGAGAACAGATCGTTTCTGAGCAGAGTGCCGTAGCCCTGAGAACACTTGCTTGCGACGTACTGGCATATCAGCGCGCAGCAAAGCCCGACGACGCCCAGCGCGAGGATCAGGAAACCGCGGGAAAGGATATATCCGGTGCCGGCATGGTTGTTGATGCCTTCGTCGATGACCTGCGCCATGACGAGCGGCACGATCAGCTCAAAGATCGCTTCGAGCAGTTTAAAAAACGGACCCAATATAAGGTGCGCTTTGTAATTCTTAAGATGAACAGCCAATCTTTTCATTTTCACTCTCAAATATTGACAATTTTTTTGTAATAAAATACAATAATAACTGCGTACAGGCGGTTTTCGACTACGCGCGTTGCGTGCGCGCGCTTGATCCGACCGCATATACAGTATATATATTTAAATTGCAAAAAGCAATTGTTTGGAGATCGAAATGAAAGACGGTTTTGTCAAGGTTGCGGCTTACAGTCCTGACGTCAGGGTCGCGGATTGCTCGTATAACGCGGACCGTATCTGCGAAGGCATAGCAAAGGCGTACGGCGACGGCTGCAAGGTCGTGGTGTTTCCTGAACTCAGCGTATGCGGCTATACGGTGGGAGACCTGGTCCTTCAGGACGCCCTGCTTTCGGCTGTTGAAAAAGCTGTCGCAAAGATAGTTGATTTCAGCGCGGGGAAGCAGATCTTCTGCGTGGCGGGCGCTCCCGTGGTTATAGCCGGGAAACTTTACAACGCGGCGGTCGCGATATACGACGGCGCGATACTGGGCGTCGTGCCCAAGCGTAACGTCCCGTCTTATTCTGAATTTTACGAGGGCAGATACTTTGAGTCCGGAGACAAACTGGACGACGTTGAAAAGACTGTGTTCTGCGACAGGGAAGTCGCAGTATGTTCAAAAGCGGTGTTCAGATGCCGCAATATGCGCGAATTGTGTATAGGTGTGGAGATATGCGAGGATATGTGGATCGCCGGAGGTCCTGCGGACGCGCTTTGCGCGGCGGGAGCGACGTTGATATGCAATCTTTCCGCGAGCGACGAGACGGTGGGCAAGGACGATTACCGCAGACTGCTTGTAAAGTCCGCTTCAGGCAAATGCAATGCGGCGTACGTTTACTGCGATTGCGGCAGCGGCGAAAGTTCGACAGATCTGGTTTTTTCCGCCCACGACATCATAGCAGAAAACGGAAGCATACTTGCGGAGAGCAAACCTTTCGGAGACGGTTACGCGGTCAGCGAAGTGGACGTGAAAAAACTCTCTCAGGAAAGAGTAAAGCAGAATACGACGCCTTCACATCCTCTCAGAGAGATCTGTTTCGATATGGAGCAGACTGAGACCGAGCTGACGAGAAAGGTGGAAAGAACGCCTTTTGTCCCCGAAGGCGAGACTGACAGAGCGGCGAGATGCGAGAGAGTGTTTTCCATTCAGGCGAAAAAAAAAAAAAAAAGAATGAACCATACGGGGTGCAGACATCTTGTCGTCGGTCTTTCGGGAGGGCTGGACAGCGCGCTCGCGCTTCTTGTAATGTGCAGAGCGGCAGACATAGCCGGACTGGACAGAAATTGCATAACCGCGCTGACGATGCCGTGTTTCGGCACGACGAAGCGCACCCGCTCCAATGCCGAAAAACTTGCGAAAGCCCTCGGCGTAAAATTCGGGAAAGTGGATATAACAAAGTCCGTGCAGAGACATCTTGCGGACATAGGTCACGACGGCGTGACGGGCGACGTTGCGTTTGAAAACGCGCAGGCGAGAGAGCGCACGCAGGTGCTGATGGATTACGCCAACAGGACGGGAGGTCTAGTCGTCAGTACGGGCGATCTTTCTGAACTGGCGCTCGGCTGGGCGACTTACAACGGAGACCATATGTCGATGTACGGCGTCAACGGCTCGGTGTCCAAAACTCTGGTGAGACATCTCGTGAGATATTATGCCGAAAACGTTGCGGACGCAGCGGCGCGCCGCGTGCTTCTGGACATACTGGACACCCCGGTAAGCCCTGAACTGATACCGGCGAAGGACGGAGAGATAGTGCAGAAGACTGAGGAGATCGTAGGACCTTACGAACTTCACGATTTCTTCCTTTACAACATAATCAGGTGGGGATTCAGCCCGTCAAAGACGTACAGGCTCGCAAAATACGCCTTCAAAGGCGAGTTTGACGAAAAGACGGTATACAAGTGGCTTTACACGTTCGTTTCGCGTTTCTTCGCTCAACAGTTCAAGCGTTCATGTCTTCCGGACGGACCCAAGGTCGGCAGCGTAGACCTTTCTCCGAGAGGCGGCTGGCGTATGCCCAGCGACGCATGCAAGGCTGAGTGGATAAAAGACCTGGAAAGCTGCGATCCGTCGAAAAAATAAAAGCTAAAAATCAAACTGTAAACAAGATAGATAAAATATCCGTCTGCAAGCGCGGGCGGATTTTTTATATAAAGCAGATGAGTACTGACCGCAAGGCTTCGCTAAGCGAAACAAGTATCGACGCGCGATAGCGGCTAATGCTCCCCCGTCACAGCCGCGGGTCGGCAATTCGCTAAGTGAAACAAGCACCGACACGCGACAGCGACTTATGCCGTCGGTCACACCGACCGAAAAAAGCGCGACCCCCGAAGGAGCCGCGCACAACGTTGTGTTTCTGATTACTTGAGCGAATTCAGGATCGCCTGAGTGGAGGAGTGATCGCAATCCTCAAGTGTGTAGGAGTACTCGATGTAGGTGCTTGCGTCCGCAACGCCCGACTGACCGACGATCTTGCCGTTCCAGCTTTCTTCGTAGTACATTTCCTTCACGAGACCGCAATCCCAGATCTGGATCTTGACTTCGAGCTTGTTGAAGCTCATGTTGGTCGCGCCGTTGTCCTGCTTGAGCCTGTCGATCGTCGTGGAATCGTTGTTAGCCACTTCGAGGTTGGCTTTGAAGGTGATCTCGTAATAACCCTTTTCGTTGTGGGTGATGCTGACGCCTTCGGTGTCGATTATGTTCTTGCAGGAGTAGTTGAGAGCAGTCTTTTTGGTTTCTTCTCTGTTCTGGGTCCAGACGGATTCTTCGTCTTTGTCTCCGAAGTCGGAACCTTTCTCCCAAGCGCCTTCTTTTACGGAAAGGAGACCGGTGTCTTCACCGTCGTAGATCAGATCTTCCATGTCCACTTTGAGTCTCCACAGTTTGCCGTCGGCGTAAATGCCCTTGCTTCCTGCCGCGGTGCTGGCATACACGTTGAAGAACAAGTCGCTGGTGCCGAGGTTGATCGGGAATTTGAGGATGATGTCGTCCTTGATCTCTCTGTCCTGCTTCTTGAGACGCTGGTAGATCATCATGAAGTCGTTGGCTTCGCTGAGAGTGGTCTGACCTTTAGTATATTTGAAATAGCTGTAACGCAGAACTTTGGTTTCGTTTTCTTCCACCGCGTCCATGACAAGTCTGACTTTTTCATTGTCGGCAAGTGAAGAATCGTTGATGATATCGACGATGTTTTCGGTGACGCTTTGCTGGATCTCCTCTGACGGAGTTGTGTTGACGCCGCTGAGAACGCCGCTGGGCAGTCCTTCGGAAATGGGACCTTCGTAAGAATCGACGCAACCTGCGAAGCAGGCGGTGAACAGACCGATCACAAGTACGATCGCGATGACCGGAACGATTTTTTTCATAATAATCCTCTTCATACAATTTATTCGTTCGGCGAAAAGCCGTACGTTTCAATTTCTCAAACGCGAGGGAATAGCCCTTTTATTTCTTTTATTATATTATTTGTGCAAAATGTTTGTCAACTCACTTGAGCGCACAAAATATGGACGAAACGGTAAACGGCAAATAGATTCCCGCATTGACATTTCAGGTGAAAATACTTTATAATCTAATTGAAAACTGTTAAGCGAGGGAAAATGGTAGAGAGATTTTTGTTGTATCCGTATCACGTGAAGTCGTTGATCAAGGTCAGGAAACGCATTTTTACGCCCGTCGGCGCGCTTGAAGCGAAGGTTCTGAAAAGCGCCGAGCCTGTTTCGGTTTCGGAGGCGGAGAAACTCGGTTTTTCGCCGATAAAGAAAGGCGATGTCTGGGCGGGCGATTTCGGATGCGCGGTATTCGCGTTTTCTGGAGTCGTGCCAGAGTCGGCAAAAGGGAGGAAAGTCGTCGCGCTGGTCGATATCCGGGGCGAAGGACTGGTGATCAGAGACGGCGTTCCCGTTCAGGGCATAACGCAGGTGACGGACGGCATCGACTGGGTGCAGAGCGCGAAAGGCAAGCAGGAGATACCTCTGTACGATTGCGCGGAAGGCGGAGAAAAGATCTTCTTTTACGTGGACGCGGGATACAACGGAAAGAAGAAAAAAGCGAATACGTATGCGAAATTCCGCCGCGCGGATATCGCCGTGACGGACGAGAACGCGAGGGCGTTTTACTATGACGCGCTCCAGCTTTTCATGCTGCTTCTGACTTTAGGGCAGAACGAATATCTGACAGAGAAAAGGGCTAAAGAGGTAGACGGCGCGTTGAAAAAAGCGTTCCGCATCTATTTCAAAGGCGACTGTGAAGGCGCGAGAGGTGTGCTGGCGGCTGTCGCTGCGGAAAAGCCGGATTACGACGCTCCCGTATATACCGCGGTCGGACACGCCCACCTCGATCTTGCGTATCTGTGGCCTATCAGGGAGACCAAGAGAAAGGGCGCGCGCACTTTTGCCAATCAGCTTGCCAATCTGAAGAAATACCCCGGTTACGTTTTCGGTGCGAGCCAGGCACAGCTTTTTCAATGGATGAAGGATCTTTATCCGTCCGTTTACGCAGACATAAAGCAGGCTGTTGCGAAAGGCAGGATAGAGATCCAGGGCGCGATGTGGACGGAAAACGACTGCAACATCCCGTCGGGAGAGAGCATAATACGTCAGTTTCTCTACGGCGAAGAATTTTTTCGCAAGGAGTTCGACAAGACGAGCAAAGTGGTCTGGTTGCCCGACGTGTTCGGCTATCCGGCGTCACTTCCTCAAATATTCAAAGGGTGCGGCAGGGATTATTTCGCGACGATAAAGCTGACATGGAACAATCACAACAAGTTTCCGTACAAGACTTTCAGGTGGAAGGACATCGACGGTACGGAAATACTTTCGCACATGGCGCCGCAGGGCAACTACAATTCATCGGCAACGCCTATGGCGTTCGTGAAATCTTTCAAAGGCAATCCTCAGAGTAAAGAGGTGAAGCACGCATTGATGATATTCGGCATAGGCGACGGCGGCGGAGGTCCGGGAGAAGCGCCTCTCGAGCTTCTTTCAAGGGAAAGCTGTCAGAACGGACTCGCTCCGGTAAAATTCGGCACGGCGGGCAGGTTCTTTGAGGAGCTTGACGCAGACAAAGAAGCCGTGATACCCGTTTACGAAGGCGAACTGTATCTCGAAAAACATCAGGGAACTTATACTTCACAGGCGAGGAACAAACTGTATAACAGGCTCATGGAGCAGGAACTGCACACACTGGAATGGCTTTGCTCGCTCGCAATGCTCAAAGGCATAAAGTGGAACAGGGCGGCGCTGGACGAAATATGGAAAGAGGTGCTGCTTTACCAGTTCCACGACATAATCCCGGGCAGCTCGATCAAACGCGTGTTCGACGAGAGCGTTGAAAGGTACAAGATCATGCACGAAGCCGTGATCAAAGAACGCGACAGACTTCTCGGAGCGATGAAGAAAGAGGACGGAAAGAGCGCCGTGAACCCCGTGGATTTCGGCAGAAAAGAGTACGTCAAAGACGGGGACAAATGGTATCTCGCAGAGGTCGGACCTTATTCTGCGGCAAAGCTTACCGATGCCGGAGAATCTAAAACTTCGGCAGGAGAAAACTGGATCGCAAACGACAGGATAAAGATCGGATTCAGCAAGGAAGGCTGGATAGATTCAGTGGTCGAAATAAACACGGGCAGGGAAATTTGCGGCGGATATTTCGACAAGTTGGTCGTATATGAAGACCCCAGACTTTTCTACAACGCGTGGGATATCAGAGAGGATTACCGCGATCTCCCCAGCCAGCCGATGACCCTTGTCGAGAGCAGATGTTACGTGGACGGCAACTCGGCTGTCAGAGAAGCCACCTTTGCGTACGGAGCTTCTACGCTTGTGCAGAAGATCACTCTCAGACAGGGAGAGGAACTTGTCGAGTTCGACAACAGCGCGGACTGGCACGAGGATTTCAAGATGCTGAGGGCGGAATTCAGACCCAAGGAGTATTCCGACATTGTCAACTGCGATATCCAGTTCGGCAACGTGGACAGATCGACAAAGGACGACACTCCCGTCAGAAAAGCGCAGTTCGAGATATGCGCGCACAAGTTCGTAAACGTCGACGGCGAGGACGGCGGTTTCGCGGTGCTTTCAAACTGCAAGTACGGTTACCGCGTGAAGGACGGCTATATTTCGCTCAATCTTCTCAGAAGTCCGAAAAGACCTGACCCGGAATGCGACAGGGGCAGGCATTATTTCGGTTTTGCGATATATCCGCACAAGGGAACGTGGAAGAACAGCGACCTTGTGAAAAAGGCGTATTGCTACAATCATCCGCTGATCGTCTGCGATTTCCTGCCTTCGCTCGAAAGGCTGGTCGACGACGGAAACGAAAGCGTGATTGTGGAGACCGTCAAACCTTCTCACGACGGAAAAGGTATCACGGCGAGGATTTACGAGAGGTACGGGGAAGACGCGACCGCTAACGTCCGCGCCGGATTCAGATATAAAGCAGTGTACGAAGCGGATATGCTGGAAAGAAAGGGAGACAAGATCGAAAGCGCCGCTTTGCAATTCGGAAAGTACCGGATACGCACGCTGTATTTCGAGTTGTGACCGTTGACCGTCGGCTGAATGCCGGCGGTTTTTTTTGACGTTTGTCGAAAATGCCTGAGCCGGAAAGCGGCATATCGGACAGAACATTGCGCGGAAAATCGTACAAAAGTGCCAGAATTTGACTATTGACACTCGAAATCGCATGTGATATTATAATAAAAAAGCGGAAATCAATATTTTCGCTGCGGGGGAGGAGAAATGAATCCTGGTGAAAAGTTGCGCATTGGCGGCGCAAGGGTCGGAAACATAATGACTGGGATATGTATTGCGGCAACCATTCTGACGTTGCTGAGCGCTTTTTCGCCGCTTCTTATGGCGTTTTATCTGCTGATGCTTCTCGTTCTGATCATAATCACTCTGGGAACGATATTTATCCTTGTCGACGGGTTCGGCAGTTTCTTTTCTTCTAGCACGGACAGTTTCGCTTCGTTTACCGAGACGGCAACCAGGGCTTTGCCCTATTTCGCCGTCGTCGCTGTGGTGACTGCGATAATCGCCGCTGTCTTGCTTGCGCTTGACGTAAGAGGAAAGAAACAGACCGGAAAGATCGTCGGAGTGGTCGTATGCGCCGTGCTTGCCGTGGCGTTCGCGTTGTTGTCGAAGGCGGTGATGAAATGAGCGTTGTGAATCTGAAAGTGAAAAGCGTTTCCGGCGTAAATCCCGTCGTCTGTGTGGACGGAAAGA
This sequence comes from uncultured Christensenellaceae bacterium, assembly GCA_944381335.1. The sequence continues at coordinate 10,886 of CALWKT010000035.1, read as the reverse complement.
GGGTAAGATTTCAGAAAAACAGCTTCGGGAACATGATCGCAAGGACTGAAGTGAAAGACGGCGCGCGCCTTACGGTACAGGTGTGGGATCCGATACTCAGCCCGATGTGGCTTTTGTGGGAAATGCTGTATTTCGTGATAAGTGTTCTGGGCATTTTCGATCTTGCGAAAGACAGAATTAAAAGGGCTATAGAATTTGAAGCCGTACTGCATCCCGGAGAAAGCGAGTCACAGGCAACGGTAACCGTGATCCGGTCAGGCGGGGACAAGAGTCCGGCAGCAGAACTGGAATGTAACTTTGAAGCCGAAGTGTTGAAAAACGAGTATTACGGCTTCGATCTGATAAAGAAAAGAAGAAGGATCGCTTTGTTGATAAAAATCGCCGCCTGGATCGTGCTTGTCGGCACAGCCATTGCGGTGGTTGCAAATATAATGGCAAAATGACGGAGGAGATATGATAACGTTAATAGTAAAAAACAAGATGTTTTCCATAAGGGGAAACTCTACGGTAAAAAATGAGAACGACGAAGATATGTTCGTAGTCAAAGGTTCGCTTTTTTCTCCCAGAAAGAAAAAGAGAATATACGATCTGGACGGGAACCTGCTTTACTATGTGAAGAACAAACTGATCAGATGGTTCATGAACAGCGTTTATATATACAACGCAGAAGGAAACAAGATCGCGCGCATAAAACAGAAGTTCAAGCTGTTCAAAAAGGAGTTCGTGCTCAGCGGTTACGCTGACGAGATCGAGATAAAAGGCGATTTCATACAGCGCCGTCTCGAGATATTCAAGAACGGTGAGAAGATCGGCGAAGTGGGCAAGAAATTCGTTTCTCTGGTCGACAAGTTCACTCTGACTTGTTACAAGGACGAAGACGCTCCGCTCCTCGTCGCGCTGATTGTCGCGATAGACAACATCAACGACAAGAACGTAGCGGACAGCTGACGCGATGCTCGTGCGGATGCGGCTGATACTGCGCGCCTGAATCGGCAAAGAGACCGGATTGACAAGCCGTACGAGGTTTTATATGCGGTTTGGCAAAAAAATATGCGCCTCCCGGAAGGGAAGCGCTTATTTTATGTATTATTCAGTATCAGTTGTTAGCCGCTTTCTTCGCGGCGTTGACGTAGCGCATGATCTCGCTTACGCCCGCGTACTTTTCAAAGCCGTCCGTGCCGGTCACGACCAGGGTGGGAGCCTGACGGATGCCGTAAGTCTCCACGAGGTTCGCGTTTTCTTCTGCAAACAGCTTGACGTAGCTGACGCCGTTGTCGCTGAGGAACTTTTCGGCGATCTTGCAGTTGGGGCAGGTTTTGGTGGCGAACAGCGTCAGCTGTACGTCGCATCCCGCGCTGCGGGTCTCATTGCATTCCTCAACGGGCTTTTTGCCTTTTTTGAGGGTGGAGTGCGCGATATCGTAGACCTGTCTGTCCTTGAATTCCTGCGACTTGCCGTCGTTCCAATTCTGGACGGGGCGGTAGTAGCCGGTGATACGGCTGTATACTTCGGTCTTTCCTCCGCATATCGGGCAGGTGTACTGCTCGCCGCTCAGATAGCCGTGATCCTTGCAGATCGAATAGGTCGGGGACAGCGTGTAGTAAGGAAGCTTGTAGTTGTCCGCGATCTTCTTGACGAGAGCCGCCGCCGCTTTCCAGTCGGGGAGCTTTTCTCCGAGGAACGCGTGGAACACGGTACCGGAGGTGTACAGCGTCTGGAGTTCGTCCTGAATGTCGAGCGCGTCGAAGATGTCAGACGTGAAGCCGACGGGCAGGTGGGAACTGTTGGTGTAGTACGGCGTACCGTTCTCGTTGGCGGTGATGATGTCCGGGAACTGTTCCTTGTCGTGCTTTGCGAAACGGTAAGAGGTGGACTCTGCCGGCGTAGCTTCGAGGTTGTACAGGTCGCCGTATTCTTCCTGATAATCGGAAAGTCTTTCACGCATATGGTTGAGCACGTCCTTGGTGAACTGCTGAGCTTCTTCGCTCGTCATATCCTTTCCGATCCACTTCGCGTTGAGCGCCGCTTCGTTCATGCCGACGAGACCTATCGTCGAGAAGTGGTTGGCGAAAGTGCCCAGGTAACGCTTGGTATACGGATAGAGACCTTCGTCGAGAAGTTTGGTGATGACGGTACGCTTTGTCTTGAGCGAACGCGCCGAGACGTCCATGAGTCTGTCGAGACGCTTGTAGAAATCCGCTTCGTCCTTTGCAAGGTAAGCGATACGCGGCATATTGATGGTCACGACGCCGACGGAACCGGTGGATTCGCCGCTGCCGAAGTAACCGCCCGACTTCTTTCTGAGTTCTCTGAGGTCAAGGCGCAGTCTGCAACACATACTGCGGATGTCGCTCGGCTCCATATCGGAGTTGATGTAGTTGGAGAAGTAAGGCGTGCCGTACTTGGAGGTCATCTCGAAGAGCAGTCTGTTGTTCTCGGTGTCGGACCAGTCGAAGTCTTTGGTTATGGAATAGGTCGGGATCGGGTACTGGAAGCCTCTGCCGTTCGCGTCGCCTTCTATCATGACCTCGATGAACGCCTTGTTGACCATATCCATTTCTTTCTGGCAGTCCTTATACCTGAAGTCCTGTTCCTTGCCGCCGACGATCGCGGGAAGTTCCGCAAGATCCTTGGGGACGACCCAGTCGAGCGTGATGTTGGAGAACGGAGCTTGCGTACCCCAGCGGGAGGGGGTGTTTACGCCGTAAATGAAGGACTCTATGCACTTCTTGACCTGGTCGTAGTTCAGGTTGTCCTTCTTTACAAAAGGCGCGAGATAGGTGTCGAAAGAGGAGAACGCCTGCGCGCCCGCCCATTCGTTCTGCATGATGCCGAGGAAGTTGACCATCTGGTTGCACAGGGTCGCGAGGTGGCTTGCCGGAGCCGAAGTGATCTTGCCGGGGATGCCGCCGAGACCTTCCTGGATGAGCTGTTTGAGAGACCAGCCCGCGCAGTAACCGGTGAGCATGCTCAGGTCATGGATGTGGATCTCCGCGTTTCTGTGCGCTTTCGCGATCTCGTCGTCGTAGATCTCGCTGAGCCAGTAGTTCGCGGTGATCGCGCCGCTGTTGGAAAGAATGAGACCGCCTACCGAGTAGGTGACCGTGGAGTTCTCCTTGACGCGCCAGTCGGTTGCCTTGACGTAGCTGTCCACGAGAGACTTGTAGTCAAGCATCGTAGACTTCATGTTGCGGATCTTTTCTCTCTGACGTCTGTAAAGGATGTAAGCTTTCGCAACGTCGGAGTAGCCCGCCTGGATGAGCACGGACTCAACGCTGTCCTGAATGTCCTCGACCGCGATCTTGCCGTCTTTGATCTTCGGCTCGAAGTCTGCGGTAACCTTGAGAGCGAGCATGTCGATCACGCTGGGATGATACTGCTTGTCGTTCGCTTCGAAAGCCTTGGTGATCGCAACCGCGATCTTTTTGATGTCGAATTCGGCTACGGCGCCGTCTCTTTTGATGACCTGATACATTGTTTTCTCCTTCCTTTCCCGCCTTTATCAGCGAGCAAAACTAATTATAGCATTGCAAATGCTGTATGTCAATATATTGTGTCAATATTTTTTCTGAAAACACAATATATTGTGGTTAAGGCTGTAAACGCCGCGTATTTCAAACGGTAATAAAACGACGTTTGACGCTGCCGGAACGGCTGAAATAACGTTTTTGTGCAAAAAAACGCGGATCGGGAGAGAGTGCGGGAGTACAGCCCGGTTGAGGTCGGGGGAGAGAAGTGAAAAGCAAAGAGGCGCAGTAAAAAGATCCGCTCCCCGCGAAGGGAGCGGACCGTCCGGTTGAAGTTTCGGGTCAGTTTTCTCCGCGTATCTTTACCGAAGGTACGAGGGGGCGCATGACGTCTTTGAAGGACTGAAGTTTTTCTTCGCTGCACGGCGAGAGATTTGAAAAACGCACGGCGTCGCTGTCTTTGAAATTCTGGATGATGTAGCGGCTTGCGCCCTGTATCCATCCTGCGAGTTCCAGCATACTTTTTGCGTCGTGAAGTTCGTCCGTGACCGTGGTCCTGAATTCGTAATCCACCACGTCGGACAGGAGAAAACGTATGCTTTGGCCGATCCTGCTCAGGTCAATTTCGCATCCGATTGTTTCTTCGTAGCGCCCGGGAGAGTTCTTCACGTCCATTGCGACGGTGTCCACCAGTTTATCCTGTACGAGTTTTATCAGGCGGTCCGGGTAAGAGCCGTTCGTGTCCAGCTTTACGCTGTAACCCATAGATTTTATTTCCTTCAGAAACAATTCCACGCCCGCGCTTGCGAGAGGTTCTCCTCCGGTGACGCATACGCCGTCGAGCACGCCTTTGCGTTTTTCGAGAAATTTCATCAGTTCGGAAAATGAGACGTCCTCTCCTTTGCCGGTAACTATTTCCCAGTTCTGGCAATAAGGACATCTGAAATTGCAGCCTGCAAGAAAGACCGTGCAAGCCACTTTGCCCGGGTAGTCGAGAAGAGTAGTTTTCTGAAGTCCTGCTATCGTCATGAAAGCCTCGCGGTCAGGGCGCGCGTCCGACGGGAAAAGAGATGCTCCGCTCATGACGCCGCGGCTGATTTTTTAGTCGGAATCACATCCGCATATATTTAGGATATTTTATCGCAGGCGATTTGTCAACGTATTGGCAAAAAATACGCGCTTCTGCGGGGGAAAGAGAGCCCGGCAAAGGGAAGGAGGGAGGCGGGATATTATATGATCGCGGCACGTCTGCGCGTATATAAAATCCATATAAATCTACTCGCTGCGTCTCTCAGGCTCAGGCGCGCGGAAGATATTGTTTTACGCGCCGGGCACGGGGGATGACGAAACCGTTCCGGGCGCAAAAAAAGCGGGCGCGTTTACGCCCGCTTCGTCCGGATAAAGGTTGTCCGGTCAGTCGCTGTTGTATTTTTCCGATCTCGGGATCTGAGTGTATTCCTTGGGGCTTACGCCTGTGACTTTCTTGAACACTCTCGAGAAATAAAGCTGATCGCTGAAACCGCACATTTCCGCGATCTCGTATATTTTATAGTTGTTGATGTTCTTGCTGAGCAGAAGTTTCTGCGCGAAACCTATGCGGGTGACGTTGAGGAACTGAAGCGGGGAGATGCCCTTTTCCTTGATGAACTGTCTGCGTATATAGTCCTTGCTGAGAGGGAACGTCGCATAAACGTCGTCCAGCGAGAAGTTGGGGTCGGAGAAATTCTCTATTATACTGTTTGCGATCATCTCAACGTGCTGAGAGCAGTTGTCGCTTCCGGCAAAGCCGGAAATGATGTTCAGGATGAGTTCCGTGAACGAAAGGATTATGTTTGCCTGGTTGGGAACTTCGGAGTTGAAGTAGCGGTAGCAGAGCGTCAGCACGTTGAAGATATCCTTCTGCGGATTGTCGCTGAGAAGGATCGCTTTTTTGAACGAAGGCGTCCAGTTTGCCACCGTGAGGTATATATTCTTGAACCCTAATTTAGAATCGTTGGTGTGCAGGGTGTGCGGCGGAATGATCACCACCTGGTTTTTCGTGTATTCGATCGCGTCGCTACCGTCGAAGAAAGTGATGGTGCCGTCCCCGTTTGTGCAATAGATTATCTCCCAGTAATCGTGCTGATGCTGAGAGACGTGAAAGGTTTTCATGTTCTTTCCGATATAATTAATAATGGGCATAAATCCACCTCCGGGTATTATTCTAACTTATTTTACCTATTTTGTCCATAATTTTTTTACAATTTGCCTTGAAAAAATTTTTTCGTTATTTTATAATATGTTTAACGGGCGCAGAGCGCACGTCTGGACGGATGCGGCAATACGGTTTACGCAGACCGTCGGAGGAGTATTAAATGGACAAGCATGAAGTGTTTTCGGGCATAAAAAAAGAAGGCGTCGTGGTCGTCATCAGAGGCGATAGCGTTGAGCAGGCGCTCAGGACGGTCGACGCTTGCTACAAGGGCGGCATCAGGTTTATTGAAGTTACTTTCACCGTTCCGCACGCGGACGTGATCATATCCACTCTGTGCGACAAGTATAAGGGCACGGACATGGTCGTAGGCGCGGGCACGGTGCTTGACCCTGAGACTGCGAGGGCGGCGATTCTTGCCGGCGCGCAGTTCGTTTTCAGTCCCAGCTTCAGCGAAGAGACGATAAAGCTGTGCAACCGTTACGCGGTTGCCGTGGTCCCCGGCATTTTCACGCCGACAGAGGCGGTGAAGGCGCTTGAACTCGGCGCGGATTTCGTAAAACTTTTCCCCGGAGACGTTGCGACTCCCTCGGGTCTCAAGTCCGTCAGAGGACCTCTCCCTCAGCTTCAGATCATGCCCACAGGCGGCGTGAGCCTCTCCAACGTGGAGGATTGGTTCAAAGCGGGCGCGGTAGCGGTCGGCGCCGGTTCGTTCGTGACCAAGGGCGCGAAGAAGGGCGATTACGAAGAAGTGGAAAAGACTGCAAGAGAACTGGTTGAAAAAGTCAGAAACATAAAAAGAGGTTGACATAATGAGTATTTTGACTGTCGGAGAAATAATGCTCAGACTTCAGCCGTACGGATACAAGAGATTCGCTCAGGCAGAAGCATACGAAGCGGTTTACGGCGGAGGCGAAGCCAACGTGGCGGTGTCTCTCGCTCAGTTCGGAGAGGACGTTGCTTTCTTTACGAAACTCCCCGCAAACGCCATCGCGGACAAATGCGTGGCAGAGCTCAGGAAATACGGCGTGGACACGAAGAAGATCGTGCGCGGCGGAGAGAGAATTGGCATCTATTTCTGTGAGAAGGGCTGTTCTCAGCGCCCGAGCAACGTGATATACGACAGGGCTCACAGCGCGATAAGCGAAATTCAGCCTGAAGACGTTGACGTCGACAAGCTTCTCGACGGCGTGGAATGGCTGCATTGGACGGGCATCACTCCTGCGATATCGGATAAGACCGCGAAAGTTCTTGCGATTATACTCGATGCGGCGAAGAAAAAGAATATCACCGTTTCGTGCGACCTCAATTTCCGCAAGAAACTGTGGAGCAAGGAAAAGGCGAACAAGGTGATGAGCGAACTCGTGAAGACGGTGGACGTGCTGATCAGCAACGAAGAGGACTGCAAGGACGTGTTCGGGATAGAGGCAGACGGCAGCAACATAAGCGGCGGCAAGCTGAGCAAGGATGGTTATGCGGCTCTCGGAAGAAAAGTGCTCGAAAAATTCCCCGCGCTCAAAGGCGTTGCGTTCACTCTGAGAGAGAGTTACAGCGCAAGCCGCAACGGCTGGTCGGCTATTTACGTGACGAGAGACGCGGTTTTCTCAAGCAAGCATTACGACATAGACATCGTTGACAGAGTGGGCGGCGGCGACAGCTTCGGCGCAGGGCTGATATACGGTCTCAAGAACAACCTGGGAGAGCAGGCGGCGCTTGAGTTCGCGGTCGCGGCATCCTGCCTCAAGCATACCGTGGAAGGAGACTTCAACGTGGTTTCCGTGTCCGAGGTAAAGAAACTCGCGGAGGGCGACGGCAGTGGTAGAGTACAGAGATAACGTGATAAAGCTGCTCGGCAGTAAGCGCGCGGAAGAGATATACGCGGCGGTCAAGGATCTGCCGATAATAGATTATCATTGTCATCTTTCTCCCAAGGAGATCTACGAGGACAAGCCGTTCGAAGATATCGGCGAGATATGGCTGGCGGGGGACCATTACAAGTGGAGACTTATGCGCGGCTACGGCGTGGACGAAAAGTACGTCACCGGCGACGCTTCGTGGGAAGAGAAGTTTGAAAAGTTCGCTGAAGCGGTCGGTTACGCGCTCGGCAATCCGGTCAAGGACTGGGTGGCGGCGGAACTGATGTTCTTCTTCGGGATCACGACTCCGCTCAACAAGGATACCGCGAAAGAGATCAGAGAAAAGGCGAACGCGGTGATAAAGGAAAAGAAGATTTCTCCGCGCAAGCTGATAGAGATGGCTAACGTCGAATATATCGCTACGACGGACGATCCCTGCGACAGCCTCGAATGGCATGACCTCATCGCAAAAGATGGAAAGCTGAGCGCAAAAGTCGCCCCGACTTTCAGAACTGACAGCCTCGTATCCGTAGAAAAGGCGGATTATAAAAATTATATCGCAAAGCTTGAAAAGGCGAGCGGAGTAAAGATCGGAGATCTGAACGGCTTTGAAAACGCGATAAACAACAGGCTCGACTTTTTCGTGAGTCGCGGTTGCAGATTTTCGGATATCGGCGTAGCGGGTTTCCCCAAGGCTATCGCGGAAAGAAACAAGGCGGCGGAGACGTTTGAAAAGATACTTTGCGGCGGCGCTTCGGCAGAGGAGGCGGACGCGTTCAAAGGCTATCTATACGTATATCTGGCAAGAGAGTACAAAAAGCGTTGCATAACGATGCAGATGCATCTTGCCGTGACCCGCAATTCAAACGGCGTTATGTTTGAAAAATGCGGCGCTGACAGCGGCTTCGACTGCGTGGGCGACGCGATAGATACGGTCACTCTGACGAGGGTCGTTGACGCGATGAACAGAGCAGGCGGTCTGCCTGAAACGATAATATACACGCTCAATCCGTCGATGTATTACACTCTGATTACGATGATTGGCGCGTTCAGGGGAGTCCACCTCGGCGTAAGCTGGTGGTTCTGCGATCACAGGCGCGGTATGAGAGAGACCTTTGACAGACTCTCGGAACTTGGACATATATGCTCAATGGTCGGCATGCTTACAGACAGCAGAAGCTTCTTGTCCTATACGAGACACGACTATTACAGACAGTGCCTTTGCGATTTCCTCGCCGACAATTCGTCCGAAAGGGACGGAGACGCTCCGAAAGAGGTCGCGAAAAAACTGTGCTACTATAACGCAAAGAAACTTACGGAGGAATAATCATGGCATTCAGAATGACTTTCAGATGGTACGGCGAGAACGACAAAGTGACGCTTGACGATATCAGGCAGATCCCTTGCGTGCAAGGCGTCGTTTCCGCGATCTACGACGTTCCGGTCGGAGAGGTATGGCCGGAAGAAAAAATCGCAAGGCTGAAAAAACTTGCGAACGACAAGGGTCTTACCTTCGAGGTCGTAGAAAGCGTGCCCGTACACGAGGATATAAAGCTTGGCAATGCTAACGCCGCGAGACTCATCGAGAACTACAAAGAAAACGTCAGACGTCTCGGCAAAGCGGGAGTAAAGTGCATCTGCTACAACTTCATGCCCGTGTTCGACTGGCTGAGAAGCAATCTCGCAAAAGAACTGCCCGACGGTTCCAACGCGCTTGCGTACGATCACGAGACCGTGCTCAGAATGAATCCGCTTACCAGCGAACTTTCTCTGCCGGGCTGGGACGCCAGCTATACCAGAGAGGGGCTCAAAGAGCTTCTTGAACAGTATAAGGATATCGATGACGAAAAGCTGTGGGAAAACATGACAGTATTCCTCAAAGAGGTCATCCCCGTAGCCGAGGAGAGCGGAGTTAAGATGGCAATACACCCGGACGATCCGCCGTGGGGCATATTCGGTCTGCCCAGAGTTATAATCGACGAAAAGAATCTGAAGAGATTTTTGTCCATAGTCGACAGTCCGAGCAACGGCATCACGCTGTGCACCGGTTCTCTGGGCGTAAATCCGATGAACAACCTCGTGTCCATGATAAACACATGTAAGGGAAGAATGCCTTTCGTGCACCTCAGAAACATCAAGATCACCGGCGACCACTGTTTCGAAGAGAGCGGTCACCTCAGCGAGAAAGGAAGCCTTGACATGTACGATATAATCAAGGCGCTTTACGACGGAGATTTCGACGGCTACGTACGTCCCGATCACGGCAGAATGATCTGGGGAGAGACTGGCAGAGCGGGCTACGGTCTGTACGACCGCGCGCTCGGCGCAATGTATCTGCAAGGCATCATAGAAGCGGTTGAAAAGAATGCCGAGAAGAAGTGACAGCTTCAGAGAATTAAGAATCAATATAATATAAGGAAGGAGAAAAGATTATGTCGGTCTACAAAGACAAAGTGGTAGTCATCACGGGCGCAGGCGGTATCCTGTGCAGTGAGATCGCAAAGGAATACGCTAAATGCGGCGCAAAGATAGCGGTGCTCGACCTCAACCTCGAAGCGGCTGAAAAGGTTGCGGCTGAGATAGTAAAGGACGGCGGCGTTGCAAAGGCTTACAAGGTCAACTGCCTCGATAAGGAGAATATGGAACAGGTAAGAGTCGAGATCAACAAGGACCTCGGCAAATGCGACCTTCTCGTCAACGGCGCGGGCGGCAACAATCCCAAGGGTACGACGACCAACGACTATTTCGATATGGCGGACGTGGAAAATCCCGACGTCAAGAGCTTCTTCGACCTCGACGGCAGCGGCGTGGATTTCGTGTTCAAGCTCAACTTCCTCGCGACCTTCCTTACCACTCAGGTTTTTGCTAAAGACATGGTGGAAAGCGGGGGCAACATCATCAACATTTCTTCGATGAACGCGTTCAGACCCCTGACCAGGATCCCCGCGTACAGCGGCGCGAAAGCGGCGGTCAGCAACTTCACTCAGTGGCTCGCGGTGCACTTTGCGAAGGCGGGCATAAGAGTCAACGCGATCGCTCCCGGTTTCTTTGTCACCAATCAGAACAGGGCGCTTCTGTTCAACCCGGACGGTACTCCTTCGGCGCGTGCGGAAAAGATTCTTCGCGGCACTCCGATGGGCAGATTCGGCGAAGCGAAAGAGCTTATGGGCACGATGCTGTGGCTCGCGGACGACGAGAAAGCGGGCTTCGTCACCGGCATTGTCGTTCCGATCGACGGCGGTTTTTCCGCTTATTCGGGAGTCTGATAAAGGAAGGATACAGAGATTATGAGTACTGTTGTGGTATTGGGTCTGGGTAACAGAGGCAAGAACTACGGTGGACATCTCAACAAGCTGGAAGGCGTTAAGATAG
>CALWKT010000034.1 GCA_944381335.1 uncultured Christensenellaceae bacterium | reverse complement strand
AAGCGGTCGCAAAAGGCGGAAAGATAAGATTTTCATACAGCGACGATATGGATATAATACAAAAGGTCCAGGCTGTCGCGACCCGCGTATACGGCGCGAAAGAAGTCGAGTTTTCACAAAAAGCGCTGGCTTCTATTGCGCAGATCAAGAAGAACGGCAAGACGGATCTGCCGACATGTATCGCGAAAACGCAGTATTCCTTCTCCGACGACGCGAAGAAGCTGGGAAGACCCGTAGGATTCACCTTGCACGTTCAGGACGTTGAACTGAGAGGCGGCGCGGGATTTCTGGTCGTCGTCTGCGGCAACATCATGTTGATGCCCGGTCTCAGCAAGGTGCCAAATGCGGTGAATATGACGATCGACAGCAAGACGGGCGAGATCAAAGGTTTGTTCTGATAAAGGAGCTTTTATGGCTGAAAACACTAATTTTATAGAAGAAATAATCAACAAAGACCTGGAAAGCGGCGCAGTCAAAGAAATAGTGACCCGTTTTCCTCCTGAGCCCAACGGCTATCTGCATATCGGGCATGCGAAGTCGCTTTGCATAAACTTCGGTATGAAAGAGAAGTACCGCGGCAAGTGCAATCTGAGATACGACGACACCAACCCCAGCAAGGAGGACGTGGAGTTCGTCAATTCGATAAAAGAGGACATCGCGTGGCTCGGCTTTGACTGGGACAAGGAACTTTACGCATCCGATTACTTTGACAGGATGTACGAGTGCGCGGTCGGACTGATCAAAAAAGGACTCGCGTACGTCTGCGACTATTCCGCTGAGCAGATCAGAGACACCAGAGGCAACCTGACCATTCCGGGGCAGAACAGCCCGTGGAGAGACAGGAGCGTGGAGGAGAATCTGCGCCTTTTCGAAGAGATGAAAGAGGGCAGATACGCAGACGGAGAAAAGGTTCTGCGCGCCAAGATAGACATGGCAAGCCCCAATATGAATATGCGCGACCCGGTCATATACCGTATTCTCAGAGAAAGACATCACCGCACGGGCGACAAGTGGATAATATATCCCATGTATGACTTTGCGCATCCGCTCGAGGACGCTTTCGAGGGGGTAACGCACAGCATCTGCACGCTTGAGTTCGAGGACCACAGACCGCTTTACGACTGGGTGAAGCACAACTGCGGTTTCGGAGATTTTCCCAAACAGATAGAGTTCGCGAGACTGGGCATGACCAGAACGATCATGTCCAAGAGATATCTGAAAAAACTCGTTGAGGAAGGAAAAGTGGACGGCTGGTCCGATCCCCGTATGCCCACGCTGAGCGGCATGCGCGAAAGGGGATATCCGCCTGAGGCGATACGCAATTTCTGCGCCGCGGTCGGCGTTGCCAAGTCCAACAGCGAAGTGGACGTGGCGTATCTCGAGCACTTCGTCAGGGATTATCTGAACGTCAATGCGGACAGGATGATGGTCGTAAAAGATCCGATAAAGATGATAATCGAAAACGCGGAAACGGATGAGGTGTACGACATCGAGAACAATCCCAATGCCCAAGAAAAGACCACGCACAAGGTCACTTTCAGCAAAGAGTTATACATCGACAGAGACGACTTTGCGCCTGTGCCGCCTCCCAAATACAAGAGGCTGGTCCCGGGCGGAACGGTGAGGCTCAAAGGCTCCTATATCGTGGAATACGTCTCTCACAAATGCGACGACGCCGGCAACGTGACTGAGGTCGCCTGCCGCTATATACCCGACAGCATACAGGGCGGAGCAAACGCGAATATAAAGGTGAAAGGCGTAATTCAGTGGGTCAACGCGAAAGACTGCGTGGATCTCACTCTGCACGAGTTCGATTATCTGCTTCTCGACGGAGACGGCGATTTCAACGACCGCCTCACGCCCGACAGTCACAAGGTGTACCCGAACGCAAAGGGCGAAGCGGCTCTCAGAAACGTCAGACCTTACGACCGCTTCCAGTTTATGCGAATGGGCTATTTCAGCGCGGTGAAGAACTACGGCAGGGACGGCAGGTACGAATTCAACATGATCACCGGACTTAAAGACAGCTATGGCAAGTAAAAAACTGTTTTCGCCCAAGGGGATAAAGGAGACGGACGAAGAGTCGATCTCGAAGTACAACGCCGCGAACGGGACAAGATATCTTCTGTTCAACCCCAAAGACATCACCGAGTTCAGGTGCAAAAGGGGAACTGTCGACGGCAAGACCGTCTATCTGTACGAAAAGTTGCAGATAATGTTCGGCAATCACGAGATAGAGGAGTATTGCTTCACCGAAAAGGGGATCTTCGACAGATCGTTGATGGCGGACGCGCAACGCGCGAGAGCGGAAGATCTTCCCATCCTTTACGTCAGGAAGAAGGGGTTTTTCAGAACGTCGTACAACGTCTTTTTCGAATACGAAGGAACCGAATATTATCTGTACATCGTCGTCAGCGGAGACAACAAATTCAACGAGCTGATGTGCGAGTTCGCAAAAGAGAAGCTGTACTGATTTGCAATGAAAGAAGAAAGACGCGCGCCCTTTACGAGCGCGCTTTTTTATGCGCCAGTTTGCAAAATCACGTGCCCGTGTAGATTAAACAATCGTTTATATGGAATAGTCTGAAGGGCTATATGCTTGACACGCGCGTCCTGAAACAGAAAAAAGATACGGTTGTTGACATGAGTATAGCCTTGTGTTAATATTAAATCAGCCATATAAATCAATCGTTCAAGGAGAGGCTTTTTCAAAGCGCCCGGTCATTATGCTTGAAATCAGAGGGATAAAGAAAAGTTACGGAAAGAACGTCGTGCTGAAAGGCGTGGATCTGACTGTCGGAAAGGGAAGGGTCTGCGGACTTTTGGGTCTGAACGGAGAGGGCAAGAGCACTCTGATGAAGATAATCTGCGGACTGACTTTTGCAAACGACGGCGAGGTCCTTATCTGCGGGAAGAAGACGGAAAGGGGAGAAGCGCCTGAAAAGGTGGGCGCAATGATCGAAGATCCGGCTTTTTACGGTTCTCTGACAGGGCGGCAGAATCTCGTATATTTCGCGTCTCTGTGTCCGGGCGTTCCTCAGGACAGAGTGAACAAGGTCCTCGATCTCGTCGGGATAGGAACGAAGGCGGACAATCAGTATAAGACGTATTCCCTCGGCATGAAAAGAAGGTTGTATTTCGCTTTTGCGCTTCTGAAAAGACCCGAGGTGCTGATACTCGACGAACCGTTCAACGGCGTGGATCCGGTCAGCGTCAGACTGTTCGAAGACGTGATAAAAGCGATGGCGGCGGACGGTTGCTCGGTGCTGATTTCCGGGCATATAATCGCTGAACTCAAAAACGTCTGCGACTGTGCGGCTATCTTTGACGGAGGAGTGATAAAGGCGTATTTCGACAGTCTGGAAGGCATTGACCTGAACGAAGAATTTCTTTCTTCGGTTTCGCACAGCGGTGACGTCAGATGAAAAAGGTGTTTCTTGCGGCGTTTGCGAGAGTGAACGCAAAAAGAGGGATACTCGTCTTTGCACTCGCGCTTCTGGTCGCGCTTGCGTTGGCGACGGTCGTTGCGGTTGCGGCTTATTCTTCAGAGCCTGAAGAGGCTCCGCCTTATTCCGGCTTCGAAAACGTCAAGGAGTCAATGGAATACGAACTCAGCCTGATAAACGAAGATCTGAAGGTTTACGACGGCGACGCAGACGGACTTCTTGCGCTTGAACAACAGAAGGCTTATCTTGAATTCTATCTTTCGACCGGGACGGTTTCAGACGATTATTATCAGGGCGTCGCGACGAACGGTTACGCCGGGGCATACTTTATGAAATTTTATTTTCTCGGAGGCGTTTTCGCGTGCATTATAGCGGCGATTCTGTGTTCGAGAGTCTTTTTCGCTGGTGCGGGTGAGCGCAGGCGCACCGTCCTGCTTTGCGGAATAAAACGCGAGAAAACGTACGCGGGAGAGGTTGCGGCGTCCGCAGTCCTTTGCGCGTGCGTATGGGCGGCGTTCACGCTGTGCATGCTCGTATGCGCGCTGTGTTCTCCGTCTGCGAAATACCTGATATACGACGGGTTTTCGTCCACCGTGCGCGCTTCGTCCGTATTCGCCGTTTTCGGAGTTAAGGCGGCGGCGATGTTTGCGGTTATGGCGTTGATCTTCGCCGCGGTAAATATGACGGCGGCTTTCACGGACAAGACGGACGTGCCGGCGCTGTCCGTTTCGGTTGCGCTCATAGCGTTGTTTTTCGTGGTGTTCTTCATCGGCTACGCGCTGAATTCCGCCGTGTTCAACGCAGTGACGGAGTTTATACCCGTCATCGGACTGATCGCGGACGATACAGGTTATTCCGCGTATACGCCGGTTGCGCTTCTGATAAATATTGCACTCGCGGTCGCTGCGCTTGTTGCGGGTTACGCGGGATTCAAGGAGAGAGAACTGTGAAAAATTTCGCCTTCGCTTTGAAATCAGAGAGAAAATTTTTCGTGCTGGACTACAAGCGTTCAACGGTTTTCTTCGTTGCGCTTCTGTGCATTTTGTGCGCGATAGGGGCGCTGGCGTACGACGCATGCTCTGTGAACGACGTGAGTTACGGCGATTCTGAAAACTATGAAAGCGAAATAGCGGAACTTGAAAAATATTTCGACGTCTACGAAGGCAAGGCTGAAGCCGATACGGTCTACGATTTTTCGGAAGGAGTCCTCAGCGGGAACCGGGACAGGCTGGAATTGCTCAGACATTTCGTAAAGACGGGTACAAATTCGGGAGACTATATAAACCTCTCGTTGCAGGAACTGCCGGAAACGATCGTCAGTCATTCGGGAAAGGATACGAAAGGAAGCGTTTTCGCGCTCAACGCGGCGTTTGTATGCGGAGCTGTGATCCTGGTGTATTCGTTCGTGACCGGCGCGCTCAGGGGAGCTTCCGCATTCGGCGCGCAAAGAAAGACCGCGCTTTTGTGCGATGCCGGCAGAAAGGAACTTTTCCTCTCCGGGATAACGTGGGACGCGGCGCTGGCTTCGGCTCTGTATCTGCTGATCATTGCCGTTGCGTTTATAGGGATCGCGTGTTCGCCCGGCAGATGGTTTTATTGTTCCGGAGAGTCCGGATTGACGATCGGCAGTTGTTTCGAACTGGTCGCCGGCAGACTCCTTGCCTATTTCGTCGCAAGCGTCGCCGTCTATTTTGTCGGGCTTATGTCAGGGTTGTTCAAGTACAGAAAAACCGCAATATTTTTCGCCCTGGTGTTGATTGCTGCGCTTTTTGCGGTCGGAATTTACGTTGCGGTCAAAGGCGATATGAGAACGGATGAACTGAGGCTGATACCGGTCGCGGGACTGATGTTCAATACGATCGGTTACAGGGATCCGTTTCTTTACGCAAACGTCGCGATGACGGCGTTCATCGCCGCTGTCTCGGCGCTCGCGGCTTCGACTGTCGCGCTCAGATGCGATTGCAGATAACGCCTGGCGTAAACGCCGTGCAGGATGCGGCTTTAAACGAGGGCGTTTTTACCGGACGTTGAATTAAAACCGGGCACATCATGGCAGACAAAAAGCGGAGGGAACTCCGCTTTTTCAATGCCGTATTTATTTCCGTTGCACGGTTATTCGTTGTAAACGCTGTTGCCGTTGCTGTCGATGGCGACGACGACGGGAAAGTCTTTTACCGTTATCCTTCTGATCGCTTCGGTGCCGAGGTCGGGGTAGCAGATCTCTTCGACGTTCGTCACGCATCTGCTGTACAGCGCGCCCGCGCCGCCTATCGCCGCAAAGTAAACGCCGCCGTTTCTTTTGAAAGCTTCCACGCAGTCCGCGCTTCTTTTGCCTTTGCCCACCTGAGCGCACAGACCGTGGTCGAACATATACGGGGTGTACTTGTCCATGCGGCAAGAAGTCGTCGGCCCGCAACTGCCCATGATCTGACCTTTCTGCGCGGGGCACGGACCCATGAAATAGACGGTTTCGCCCGCGAAATCTATGTCGGGTCTGCCGGCTTCGATGCTCGCGAACAGGCGCTTGTGTCCGGCGTCGCGGAACACGAACATACTGCCGGAAAGCAGGACGTTGTCGCCGGCTTTCAGCTTTTTCAGTTCTTCTTTGTCAATGGGCATATTCAGTCTTATCTCACTCATATCTGACTCCTTTTCCGCTTACCGTGAACGCCGCCGCGCGCGAGCAGTGGCAGAGCACGTTTACCGCGACGGGCAGAGAGGAAATGTGCGTGGGGTAACTTTCTATAAACAATCCGAGCGCGGTCGTCTTGCCGCCGAAGCCCTGGGCGCCGATCCCGAGACCGTTCACCCTCTCAAGAAGTTCTTTTTCAAGCGCGTCGAGAACGGGGTCGGGGTTTTCGCTGCCTATCTTGCGGAAAAGAGCGTGCTTGCTCATTTCTGCGCATTTTTCGAAAGTTCCGCCCAGTCCCACTCCGATTATCACGGGAGGGCAGGGGTTGCTTGCCGCGTTTTTCACCGTCTGTACGATCAGGTCTTTCGCGGTCTCCAGACCCTGCGCGGGGTTCAGCATATAAAGCGCAGACATGTTTTCGCTGCCGAAGCCTTTGAGAATTATTTCCGCTTTCACTTCGTCGCCCGGTACGATGTCAACGTGAATCACGGCGGGGGTATTGTCCTTGGTATTGATCCTGGAAACGGGGTCGAGCACGGATTTTCTGAGCGGTCTGAACGCCTCTCTGACCGCGCCGTTCACGGCTTCGGTTAGGTTCCCTCCGACGAGGCGCGCGTCCTGACCTATTTTGAGAAAGACGACCGCCATCCCGGTGTCCTGGCATACTGGCAGGTGCGCCTGCTTCGCGTATTCTACGTTTTTGCACATCACGTCCAGAGCGAAGCGTGCTGTCTGTCCGTTTTCTCCGTCGCGCGCGGCGACAAGAGCGGCGGCGCATGACGGCTCGACTTCGCAACTTATTCTGTCGACGGAGCGTATTATTCCGTCGGCGATCAGCTTTACGTCTATATTTGTCATATTTCCTCCGATATATATGTATTTTACCACAATAAAGTTGATTAGCACAATGAAAATATGATACAATTATATAACGCTGAAAAAAGCGCGCACGCATATATACGCGCACGCGCGAAAAGCGTATCGGTAGTATGGGAAATCTTGAAATCTGCACCCTTGCCAGCGGAAGCAAGGGCAATTGTACTTATATAAGAAGCGGAGACACTGCGCTCATCGTGGACCAGGGGCTTACGGTCAGGGAGCTTAAACTCCGCGCGGCTTTAAGGGGAATTGATCTTGACAAGGTATGCGCCGTTCTCGTGACTCACGAACATTCGGATCACGTGAAAGGAGTGGATCAGTTCTGCAAGGAGTACGGCGCGAAAGCGTATATGCCGCTGACCTGTTTCGAGACGATGCGCTCCAGGGGAGAGATCGTGACCGCGTACGAGCACGTGGACGGGTTCGAGGCGGGCTTCGACGTCGGTGATCTGCACGTGGAACCTTTCCGGCTTCCTCACGACGCGCGCTATACCGTAGGGTACAGGCTGACTGACGGCAGGACGGATATTGCCGTCGCGACCGACCTCGGGTTCGTAAGCGATCATACTCTGTCGAGACTTTGCGGATGCAAAGCGGTGATAATAGAAAGCAATCACGACAAGCTGATGCTTGAAAAGGGCAGATATCCGTATCCGCTCAAAGTGAGGATCGCCGGCAAGAACGGGCATCTGTCAAACGCCGACAGCGCGGCGGTATCGTCGCAACTGGTAGCGAGCGGCGCCGAAAGGATACTGCTCGCGCATCTCAGTGAAGACAACAACACTCCCGAACTTGCCTTTGAAGCGACCAGGGAGCAACTGGACAAACACGGCATACGGGAGGGAAAAGACGTTCTGCTTGACGTCGCATATCAGTACCGCCCGTCGGAGATCATCAGAATATGAAAATTTTCGAATACGGACAAAAGAATTATCCATATCTCGAGACGTACGACGCCGGAGCAATGTTTATCGGCAGTTACGTTCTCAAGCTTTTTCTTCAGATAGCGCTCGTCGTCCTCCTGGCGATGACAGACGTGCCCGACACGTTCACTTCCACGATGGGAGGGATATGTCTGATCACTTCGCTCAACGAACTGGCGTTTTTCCTCACTCCGCTTGCTTACGGCAAGATCCGCGGCAGGAATCTGCTGTTCGACATGGGTTTCGAGACGAAGTTCTCTCCCTGGGTCGCGCTTCTCTGCATACCGCTTACCGTTGCGGTGATATGCCTGGGATCTCCGCTTGCGAACGCGTTCGTAAAGTTGGTGGAACTCATAGGTTACAGGACTGAAAACGTCACGTCGGTTGTCGTGGACAGCGGTTCGGATCTGGCGCTTACGCTGGTGTTTGTCGCGCTGA
The DNA here is from genome assembly GCA_944381335.1 of uncultured Christensenellaceae bacterium. Next base: position 15,734 of record CALWKT010000034.1, on the reverse strand, counting down.
TACCCGCGGTGGCTGAAGAGTACCTTTTCAGAGGAAATATAGCGAGAGGACTTTCGAAAAACGGATACTTCTTCGCAATTTTTGTTTCGTCCGCGCTTTTTGCGTTTATGCACGGCAATCCGCTTCAACTCGTTCACCAGTTCATTCTGGGCGTTGTGTGCGCGGTGCTTTATTTCTCCACGCGCAGTCTTGTTCCGTCGATAATTCTGCATTTTCTCAACAACGCGCTCGCGCTGGTGCTCGGTTATCTCGAAAACCTCGGGAAGCCGATAAACCTTTCCGCCGGACTCTGGGCGGTCGTATGCGTCGCGGGACTTATAGCGACCGTGCTTCTTCTGTGGGCGATGATCGCGATATGCAAAAAATACAGAGAGAAGAATCCGCGCAAAGAGACGTTGTCGGATGACGCGGCGGCAACTTACGCCGGCAAAAAATACGCTGTGCCGGCAATGCAGCGCACGTTCTTCGCTTTGCACCGTTCGGACGAAGAGATCTTTGAGGAAAACGCCGAAGCCGCAGAGACGGCTGAAAAATTGAGCGGCGCCGTCACCGAAGCCGAACAGATGGTCGTACGCGCGGATATAGATGCGAAGAAGAAAAAGCTGGCAATGAAGGATAAGAAAGCGTTGATATACAGCTTTATCCTTACGCTTGCGGTCTGGATAGTCAGCTTTATAATCAACGTGGTGTGAGATGAACGTAAACGTCGTCTGCATAGGGAAAATCAAGGAAAGCTTTTACCGCGAGGCGCTTGAAGAATACGCTAAACGGCTGTCGCGCTTCTGCAAGTTTACGGTGACCGAACTTGCCGAGAAACAGCTTGCCGGTAAGAACGAAGCCGACGTCCGCATAGTCAAAGAGGACGAAGGTAAGCGCATTGTACAGGCGGTCAAAGGCTACGTCATCGCGCTCGACATGCGCGGTGAGCAGCTTTCAAGCGAACAGCTCAGCGCTAAGCTGATGAAACTGACGGACACGGCGAGCACGATCACTTTTGTGATCGGCGGTTCGTACGGACTTTCAGATCAGGTGCTCGAGAGGGCGGACTACAGACTGTCTTTCGGCAAAATGACCTTTCCGCATCAGCTTATGCGCGTCATCGCCGCGGAACAGATATACCGCGCTTTTACGATCTCGGAAGGGAGCGGATATCATAAATAAAACGCGCAAGGCGAGGAGCTTTATTATCACAACGCGCACCTGTAACGGGTTTTCGTCTTTTTGCATAACGTGTAAGTATGTACACGGTATTCGATCTGGACAGAGATCTTTCCGTCCTCGAAAAGCAGGGCGCGAAGATATTTACTGCCGGTTACAGCGAACTCGGCAGACCTATAAAAGGCGTATTCAAAGGCAGTGCGGACGGTCCTCAGATCCTGATGCAGGGCGCGATCCACGCGCGCGAATGGGTCACCGCTCAGCTGTGCCTGTTGCTTTGCGAAAAGTACGCCGGCAGGTGCGGTCTGTGGTGCGTACCGATGTCTAACCCGGACGGCGCGATGCTCGCGCAATACGGTCTGGACAGCGTGGGCGACGCCGAAACCAGAAAGTTTCTTTACGGCGTAAACGGAAACGCCGCTGATTTTTCGCTGTGGAAGGCGAACGCGCGCGCCGTAGATCTGAACGTGAACTTCAACGCGCTGTGGGGCAGCGGCAAGAGCAATATAACCTATCCGGCGCCGGCAAATTATATCGGACCTTATCCGTTCAGCGAGAGCGAGAGCAGGGCGTTGGCGGCGCTCACCGACAGGGTGAGACCCAGATATACGCTCAGCTACCACGCGCGCGGACGCGTTATATATTACGGTTTCGACGGGCTTGATCCCGATCCGTCCGTAAAGTACGTCGCAAGCGCGGCGACAGGTTATTCGGCAGTCACTTCGGAGGGGAGCGCGGGCGGTTACAAGGACTGGTTCGTGCTGACCGCGAAAAGGGCGGGACTGACGGTCGAAGTTGGCAGCGACGCCACTCCGTACGCGGAGTTGCAGACCGAACTCGGTCAGATGCTGGAACAGAACTCCGGATTGCTTGAAGCGCTTTGCGCGGAGGCGTACGGGGAAAAGTGAGAACACGGAAATATGACTGAAAAAGAGAAATTCATGAAAATGGCGATCGCCGCCGCAAAACGCGCGGCAAGGTCGGACGAAGTTCCCGTCGGAGCGGTGATAGTCAGGAACGGAGAAGTGATCGCGGTCGGGAACAACAGGAAGGAGCGTGAGAACTGCGCGCTTTTCCATGCCGAAACAGTGGCGATCAGAAAGGCTTGCAGGAAACTGGGCAACTGGTATCTGGACGGATGCGAAATGTACGTTACGCTCGAGCCGTGCCCTATGTGCGCCGGGGCGCTGATCAATTCGCGGCTGGACAAGCTTTACTTCGGCGCGTACGACCCTAAAGCGGGCTGTTGCGGGTCGTTGACGAACCTGGTCGGAGACCGCAGGTTCAACCATACGCTGGAAGTAGAAGGCGGGATCCTGAAAGAGGAGTGCGCGGCGCTTCTCAGCGGTTATTTCAAGAACAAACGCGCGCAGAACAAAGCGGCGAAAGAAGCGGAAAAAGGAGAATGATATGCTGATCGTTGGTCTGGGAAATCCGGGAGCAAAATACGAAAACACCTATCACAACATGGGGTTCCAGGTTGTGGACAGGCTTGCCTATGCGCTCGGAGTAAAGATAAAAGAAAAGAGTTGCGACGCGCTGGTCGCCACGCTTTACGTGAAGGGGGAGAAAACGGTCATCGCAAAACCGCAGACGTATATGAACCTTTCGGGCGAGAGCGTGAAACAGCTTCTCGGGACTTACAGAATGGAGCCTGAGGAATGCGTTGTCGTATACGACGACGTGGATCTGCCCGTGGGCAATCTGAGGCTCAGAAAGGAAGGCAGCGCAGGCACGCACAACGGCATGCGCAATATCGTTCAGGAGATCGGGACGACCGATTTTCCGAGGATACGCGTCGGCATAGGGCACGAGACCGGAGGAGAACTGAGAGATCTGGTGCTTTCCAAGGTGGAGTGGGAATACAGAGACGTCGTGGCGAAGGCGCTTGACGACGCGGCGGCTGCGTTGAAAGAATACATTGAAGAAAAGGATTTCGACGCGGTAATGCGCAGATACAATACCCGTAAAGGTAAATGATTTTTTCGTGCCGGTGTAGGTTATGGACGGTAAACTCAGACAACTTCTGTCGCCGCAGAGTCTTGGCGGCGATTTCATAAAGATATACGACGACGTGCAGGCGGGCAGGGATATACTCGTTTTCGGGCTTAACACTCCGCAACGCGCGCACGTCGCTTCAGTGCTTGACAAGTTCGTGCTTTACGTCGTAAAGGACGGCACTTTCGCGCTCAAAGCCGAGGAAGCGTTGAGCGATTTCTTCGAGCCGGACGAGATAGTCTATCTGCCCGAAAAGGACGACGTGCTGATATACCGCAAAGCGTTCCAGGCGACTTCGCTGACCAGGCGTATCTCCGCGCTCAGCAAAATCGCCTTGGGTGAAGCGAAGTGCTGCGTTACGACGGCGACTGCGCTGATGCAGTACGTGCCTGTGAAGGAAAACCTGCTCGGCGCCACGATAACCGTAAGACAGGGCGACGAACTGGACGTCTACAAGCTTTGCGAAAGGCTTGTTGCGGCGGGATACCGCAGAGAGAGCGCCGTGGAAGAAAAGAGCACGTTCTGTCTGAACGGCGACATACTTTCCGTTTATCCTGCTGACAGAGACCTTCCCGTCAGGATATCTTTCTGGGGAGACAGCGTGGAGAGCGTCAAGTCTTACGACCCTGACACTATGACCACGGTGGCTACGGTGCCGTCCGTCACCATTTATCCCGTCAACGACATGCTGATAGACGAAAGCTATATGAAAAACGCGCTGGAGACTGCGCGTATAAGGCTTTCCCGTCTTCCGGTCAGGGCGGCGGAGCGCGCGGGCGAGATATTGGGAGAGCTTGAAAGCGCGGGCATATGCGACCAGTCTTTCCAGTGGCTTCTTCCTTTTGTCAGGAGCAGGATGTCGGACGTGTTCGGTTATCTGCCCGACGGCGCAGCGGTATTCCTGGACGAGCCGGGAGCGATATACGACAAAATGCTCCTGTTCGAGAGAGAGACGTCTGAGCGCGTTAAAAATCTCGCCGAGGACGGAGAGGCGCTCAAGGAGCATCTCGGCGCGTTCATATGCGCGGACAGCGTAGTTGAGAGGCTGAAGGACCGTTGCAAGATAGGAGCGGCGCAGATAACGTCGTCAAGCAGGCTTATCCCGTCTCCGTCCGCACTTTACAATCCGCGCGCGGTCTCTGTTGAAAATTACACGTTCAATATCAGGCAGTTCCACGTCGACGTAAAGAACTACGTTGCCGCGGGCTACTGCGTGATAGCGTGCATGGGCGACCAGGCGACGGCAAAAAGCTTTGCGGACAGTCTGTATCAGGAAGGCGTGCCGTCCAGATACGTAGAAAGCGTGGACGACTGGCAGAACACGTTGCTTGTCACGCCGCTTTCTTTAAGACACGGGCTTTGCTACCCCGGGAACAGGCTTGTCCTTATAGGAAAACTCGATCTCCTGAAGGGCAGCGGAATGAGGTCGGAAGCTTCGAAAACGAGGATATTCACCCTTCCCAAAGTGGGCGACTACGTCGTGCACGAGATACACGGCATAGGTCGTTGCATAGGGACGGAGCGTATAAAGTACCGTGACGTAGAGCGCGATTACGTCGTCATAGAATACGCCGGCGGCGGACTGCTTCAGGTGCCGATAGACCAGATGGACAGGCTGAGCAGGTATTCGGGAAGCGACAAGGCGCCCAGGCTTTCGAAACTGGGCGGCAAGGATTTCGAAAAGACCAAGAAGCAGGTCGAAAAGTCGATCAAAAAAATGGCGATCGACCTTGTCAGGCTGTATGCGGCAAGACACAAGGCGAAAGGGCACAGATACCCTGCGGATACGCCCGAGCAGAAGAGGTTCGAAGACGCTTTTCCGTATGAAGAGACTGCGGATCAGCTGAGGGCGACTGCGGAGATAAAGGCGGATATGGAAAAGGGGATCGTCATGGACAGGCTTCTGTGCGGAGACGTAGGTTACGGCAAGACAGAGGTCGCTTTCCGCGCCATCTTCAAGACGGTGATGGAAGCAAAGCAGGCGGTCATTCTCGCTCCCACGACCATTCTCGCGTCGCAGCATTACGAGACGGCTAAGGAGAGGTTTGAAGGCTTCGGTCTGAATATAGAGCTTCTGAACAGGTTCAGAACGAAGGAGCAGATCGCAACGTCTCTGAAAAACGCCGCCGAAGGCAAGGCGAACATAGTCATAGGAACTCACAGGCTTCTGTCCAAAGACGTCGCATTTGCCGATCTCGGGCTAATAGTACAGGACGAGGAACAGCGTTTCGGCGTCGAGCACAAGGAGAAGCTCAAGCTCCTGCAAAGCGACGTCAACGTGCTGACGTTGTCCGCAACGCCGATTCCGAGAACGCTCAATATGGCGCTCAGCGGAATAAGAGACATAAGCGTGCTTGAAACCCCGCCGTCAAGCAGAATACCCGTGCAGACGTACGTGACCGAACTCACGGACGCGCTCATACGCGACGCGGTGGGCAGAGAACTGGCAAGAGGCGGTCAGGTCTTCATTCTGTACAACAGGGTGGAGACGATCGCGGAATTTGCCGACAACATCAGACGTCTTCTTCCCGAAGCCAGAGTTGTCGTCGGGCACGGGCAGATGGAAGGAGGAGAACTCGAAAACGCGATGCAGGCGTTTTTCTCCAAGCAGGCGGACGTACTGGTATGCACCACGATCATAGAAAACGGCATCGACGTACCGGACGCGAACACGCTGATCGTCTGCGACGCGGACAGGCTCGGGCTTGCTCAGCTTTACCAGCTGAGGGGCAGAGTGGGCAGAAGAAACAGGATCGCATACGCATATTTTACCACACAACAGGGAAAAGTTCTGTCAGGAGATGCAGTGAAAAGACTGACGGCGATCATGGATTTCACCGAGTTCGGCAGCGGTTTCAAGATCGCGATGAGAGATCTTGAGATCAGAGGCGCGGGAAACATCCTGGGACGGGAACAGCACGGGCATATTGCCAAGATCGGTTACGACCTCTACTGCAAGTTGCTTGCCCGCGCGGTCGCGGAAATCAGGGGAGAGGAAAGCGACGACGACGCGGACGTCGAAGTGAACGTCGCGATCAACGCTTATCTGGACGCGCATTACGTTACGGACGTGGACGCAAGACTGAGGATATTCCGCAAGATAGCCGACCTTTACGGTCCCGAAGACGCACTCGGGTTCATAGACGGACTGCGCGAGCATTACGGACCCGTGCCGAAACCACTTGTCAATCTGATCAACATTGCGGTTGCGAAGAATTACGCAAAGAGGATAGGCGTGAAGAAGATTACCGTTGCGGACAAGATGGCGGAGATCGTGTTCAGAGACGCGGAGAAGGTGCGCACTCAGCGCGTTTTCGCGGCGCTTTCGGAGATGAATGACGTCTGCACGCTCACCGGAGACGCGGAACCCAAAGTTATTTTCGATTGCAAGCACCTTCCCAACGAAAGAAAGTTTGCGTTGGTATGCGAGTTTTTGAGCAAATCGGTCAAAACTTTTGAGTAAAACGTTTTACAACGTCCGAAGTGTTGTGTATAATAATATAAGTAGTATTTTATTTTTAAAATAAAAGGAGCAAACGTAATGAAAAGAAAATTGCTTGCAATCTTGATAGTTCTGGCTGTCGTGGCTTCATTGACGGTCGGTTGCTCGTCCGGTCTTTTCGAAGTGGACGGCAACAGGGATTATCATCAAGTAGTTGCAACGGTTCAGTACAAGCAGATGAGCGAGCCGATATACAAAGGAGACGTTCTGGTCACTTACAGCCAGTACGCCGCCATGTTTATTCAGTATTACGGCATGACGTCCGAACAGGTCGTGGAGTATTGCTACGACAGTCTTTCCAGACAGAAACTGCTTCTGCTTTACGCAAAAGATTATATTGCCAACAACAGCCTCGGGATCACCGATGCGGCTGAGATCGCAAAACTTTCCAACGAAGATTTCCTGACCGTCGACGAACGCAGATACTGCATCGAGATGACCAACAAGACTTTCGAGGAAAGCTGGCAGCAGCTGATCAGCGATCTTGAAGAAGAGCAGAAGCAGAACTCGGGATCCTCTGACGACGAAGAGGAAGAAGAAACCGAGGAGGATGAAGATCTTCTCGAGGCGCGTCCCGTCAGAGAGGAAGAAGAAGAGTCTGACGAATACGTTGACGAAGGGCTTGAAGACGAAAGCAAACTTCCCGAAAAGTTCTCCGATTACGTAAACGACAAGATCTCTGCAGAAGAGGACAAGGCGGCTCAGAAGAACATGCAGACCGCTCTCAACGACCTCAACAAGAATCTTTCCAGCACATATAAGGATTACGATTATTATCTGAACAGCTATTATGAGACCAGGATCCTTGAAAAGTATGAAGAAATGCTCGGAGAATCTCTGCCCGCCGTGACGGATGAAGAAGTTTCCGCTTACTATACGAAGATCAAGAATACGCAGATAAGCAATTATGTGGACGAGTCCGCTTATTCCAGCGCGCTGTCTTCTGCAAGCAACATAATCTATCATACGAATAAAGGTTATTCTCAGGTCAGAAGCATATTGCTCCAGTTCAGCGACGATCAGTCTGCGGCGCTCAAAAACGTGCAGTCCCTTCTTGAAGGCAACGATACTGCGATTGAAAATTACCGCGCGCTCCTCGCTCTCGGCAGCGACGTGGCAAGCACGGACGGCATCGGCATTTATGAAGGACTTTGCGAAAACGGCATCAAGGTCAACGTCAGCAATCCCGATTACGACGCTGACAAAGACGAACTCAAAGACGCTTATACCGATCTCGGCATTGACTACCGCGTGATACTTTACGCAATGGCGAACGATATAGCCGAAAAGACGGAATCGCTCGTCTCCGCGGCTCAGGCTAAGGGCATCACCGACGCTGTCGAACTCGAAGCTGTCAGGAACTACGCACTCAACGAAACGATCACCGATTGGCTCTATCTTGTCAACGACGACGACGGAATGTTTGACAGCGACACTTACACTGTGACCCCCGACGGCTCAGATTCTTCTTACGTCGAAGAATACACCGTGCTTGCGAGAAAGCTCGCCGCTCAGGGTGCGGGAAGTTACTATAACGAAAGCGCGGCTTCTTTCGTAGACGGCACGGCGCTCAGCTATACCGTTGAGGAAGGCAAGACCCCGACGGAACTGCTCGCTCAGGCAAACGGCAAGACCTATTCGATTTCTTCAGAGGTCATGACGTCTACCGACGCGGACGGCGAAGAGCTTTCCACGACCGTCTACACTCTGAAAACTGAAGAAGGCAACGAGATCAGCTTTATCGTCAACGATTACGGCATCCACGTCGTTTACGTCAAGAGCCTTTTTGTGGACGAAAGCCAGTCTTCCGCGATCACCGAGATCAAGGACGAAGAAGGCGAAGTCAAGGGCTATCTGCTCGGGCTCGATTACCGTTTCTCCGTTGACGTTGAAGTCAAGTACGTCCAGGACGACGACGGCAACGATACCGACGAAGTAGAGAGCGTGACCGTAGAAATCAAGACGGTCAAAGACGTGTTCTCTGAGGCGATAAAGGACGGCAAGATCAGCGACAATTACAGCGACGTACAGAACGCGTTCCTGAAGGACAATGCGGACAATTGCATTTCCCAGAACGAAAAAGTTTACAAAAATCTGCTGAAAGAAGTCGCTTGACGTAAAAAAGCGTATCAAGGGAGCGGAGAGATCCGCTCCTTTTTATATATACGCTTCCGGCAGGAAGAAATCACGTTCCGTCGGAAGATAAAACACACGGTCGGTTGCGAAACCGTGATGCAAAAAAACCGTAATATACACTACGCGGCATTGTCGCAAAAGGAGACGTTATGTCAAAGGAAAAGAAACTGAGCGGGGAACTGCTTTACGACGGAAGGATACTTCAGCTTTACAAGGACGAAGTGGAACTTGAGAACGGCAAAAAAAGCGTGAGAGAATACGTGCGCCACAGCGGCGGATCGTGCGTGCTCGCTGTCGACGATGACGAGAATATATTCCTTGTCACGCAGTTCAGATATCCTTACGGAGCGGAAACCGTCGAAATCCCGGCGGGCAAGCGCGAAAAGGGTGAAGATCCGCTCGTTTGCGCGGTGAGAGAACTCGAGGAGGAGACCGGACTGGTTGCGGACAATATCAGGCTTATGGCGAGCGTCTATCCTACGCCCGCATATACAGACGAGATCCTTTACCTGTATCTTGCAACCGGATTGACGAAAAAAGTTGCGCATCTTGACGAAGGGGAGTTTCTCGGGGTGGAAAAAGTGCCGTTTGAGAAGGCTTACGAAATGGCTCAGAAAGGAGAAATACACGACAGCAAGACGTTGGTAGCAATATACGCTTATGCGGCGGCAAAGGCGAGAGGAGAGCTGTAAAATCCGGAATTTATAAAAGGATATACGGCACGCGTGCTTCCCTTATCGGGAAGCCGTTTTTTTGTCGGAATGAGATAAAAACAGTGCGCAACATCTTAAAATAACATGTGGGCTAAGATGAGGAAGGATATACAATACGGAGCGCGGCGCATTGAACGGTCCTGTGAGGGAAGGTTTTTCCCGGAGTTGTTTCGCAAAGCCATTGCGCTGCCGACTATAGGGTTACGGAAAAACAAAAGACCTGCGGATTTCCGCAGGTCTATTTTATGAACGATTTGGAGAATTACTTCTTGTTTACGAAAACGTTGTTCGTAGCGGTTTCCTTCTTGATGGGGTTGATACCGATCCATTCTTTCTTGAGGTTGCCGTTTTCGTCGAATCTGTGCGGATAGCAAGCGATCATCGTCTTCTTGATGCCGTCTTCGAGTGTGCCGCCGCCGTTGAAGCCGAACTCGTCGTAATGCAGGTGCTTTCTTACCTTGTCGATAACGTCCTGACCGAAATAGAGGTCCTGAGACTGAATGTCTTTCATCAGCCTCTTGTAGTTAAGACCGCTGTCCTGGTTGGTCTTCTTGAGGTCGTTAGCTACCATGTAGCCGCCGATGGTAGCCATCCAGGTGGGAACGCCCATGTAACGCTTTGTAGCGCCGACGTATTCCATCATCATGTTGATCATGTCTTTGTACTTTCTGTCGTATGCGCCGATAGGAAGCTTGTCGCCGTGCTGTCCGTAGAACGCTGCGGAAACAACGGCTTCCGCGATACCCTGAACGTGGATCATGTTGGTGCCGCCCTTCGGGAACATAACTGCGGGCATCTTAGCAAATCTGTCGAGGAATATCTCTTTCCAGAGCGGCTCGCGCTCAGGCATATTGCCGAATATGTAGGGCAGTTCGAGGACAACAACGTCCATGCCGCCGTTTTCTCTGCCGCCGCCGACTTTGATCAGCGCGTCAGCCTGCTCGCAACGCACCTTGATGTAGGGGTGGTTGTCAGCAAGATGCTTTTCAGGCCATACTCTGTCGAAGTAAGCGAAGTAGGAGTTGAGAAGGACCGCCTTCTTTACGCCGGCTTCTCTTGCAGCTTCGAATACGGGGATAACTTTCTCGACCAGATAGTAGTGGAAGAAATCGTAACCGGATACGCCGGGGTGAGTGTGCATACGGTCGTCCGGACCGACTGCATAAACCATAACGTCGTAACCCCTGAAGTATTCGACGAGATCTTCTTTCTTCAGGCACTTTTCGTCAGCGTGCATCTGTCTCAGATTGAAGAGCATGCCGTAATTGACTTTGATATCCTTCGGCCACCAGCTCTGATTGAGCGTGATTTCGTTGGGGAGTGCGAGAACGGCGACTTCAACGCCCTGGTTCAGAAATTCTTTTGCAGAATAGAAACCGAGGAAGCCGGTACCGCCGCAGATAAAGACTTTTTTCACATCAAGTCTTTCATTGCTTTTTTCCATAACATTTTCCATAGTTCACCTCTTTAATCAAAGTTGTCCCTTCCCGTAAAAACGGGGAGAGACAACGTTTTTTCATTTTACTTGTTAGCTTTTTCCGCTTCAAGGATATCCTTGTAGCAGTTCTCGTCATAGTAGCAGTTCTCGGACGGATCGTGGGTGTCGTACCAGACCTGTGCGAAGAAGGGGATGTGTTTAGCCAGCTCGTCGAAACGCCAGGGAGCGGGCATGCAGCATTCGGGGCACCAGTGACCCGCTTTGAGGATAGTGTACGGCGAAGACTCGAATACGTGTCCGTCGTGGCACTGCCATTTGAGCTTGGTGTAGAGGTCGCCCTTTACCATCGTCTTGCTCAGGCACTTGCCGCCTCTGAACTCAGCAGCCTGCTGCATATCTTCGATGTCGAGTTCGCTGTCCGGCTTGCTTTCGTCATAACCGTGGCTGAGAAGGAACTGCTTCGCGTTCTTGATATCCTTGCGGTATTCGTAGTCAACGACGTTGCCGTCCTTGTCCTTGATCTGGTTCTTGCAGAAGAGAGGGAAGTTCTTCCAGTCGTCGCCGATCTGATTGTACTTCTCTCTGCCGCCGAAGAACGCTTCGACACGCTTTTCGAGGCCGTGGTTAAGCCAGTACATGGGAGCGTTGCTGTCCTTGAACAGTCTCTGGATCGCGAGTTTGCTGATCAGGCTCTTCGGAGCGAGAACGCCCAGTTTGAAGTACCAGTTCTGTTTAGCCATTCTTGCCCAGAACTCGTCCCAGCTGTCCGTCTTCTGGAAGTCGAGATAGTCATCGAGCACGTCGGAGTCATAGTACCAGAAGCAGTGGAAGTTTCTGGTAGCGTTCCAGTTCGGCTTGAAGAACTGTTCGGGGATAGCGCCCATCATACCGAAGCCGGCTTCCATCGTGTTGTAGCCGGTGACACGGCAGGAAGCGCCGCCGCCGATGTTGTATACTTTGTTCCAGAAACCGGGCTTCAGGGTGCCTTCGCTGTCCTTGACCGCAAGGTTTCTCATCAGGATGCCGCTTTCTTTAGCGGTAGCCCATTCGATCCGAACGTTCCAGCAAGTGTGGCACATCCGACCGTCGCTCATATTGTTCTTGAACAGATTGTCGTGCAGAACGCCTGACTGACGGAGAACCGCCCAGTTGGGGAGATTTTTCTCGAGGAGATATCTCTCCGCGCGCAGCTTGGTGATCGCATAGAAGTCGAAAGCGCTCGGAAGAAGAGGATCGCCTACGCGGCCCCAGGGATGCTGCCAGTCACGGTTGCCGTATTCGGCAACGGTAGCGATATGTACGAGCTTGATGTCTTTTGCACGCGGGCTTTCCGCAATCGCGTCGACGAGGTTGCACGTACCGGTGTAGTTCGCCTTCTTTGCCATTTCGGGGTTGTGGTCCGAAGTGGGGGGAATGATCGCTGCGCAGTGGAAAACGTAATCGCTCATTTCAACGCACTTCACGCAATCCTGTTTGTTGGAAAGGTCGCCGAATACAACGGTGATGTTTTCGCCGTACTGCTTCTTGAGCTTTTCAGCGAGTTTTTCGTTCGCGGGTTTCTTTCTGAGAAGAACAAGGCCTTTGAACTTGTTCGTTTCCATTACGTACTTCAGAACCTGGCTGCCCATTGAGCCGGACGAACCTGTAATAAACACAACTTTCTTTTCGTTCATAATTCCTCCAAATGAATGTTTGATCGTATGGCATAATCAGCCTTAGGGTAATTATAGCATACGGAAGTTGATTAATTCAAGCGTTATCCTGATAATTTTACTTAAAATACATATAAATAATAAATAAAAATGCAATAACTTAAGGAATATTAATGGTATGACAACGTATAGTTATTCAGGCAGGTTAAACAGGGTGATTTTTGTTCTTATCGCCGCGGTTGCCTTTGCGATAGCGGCGACGGGATGCACGGGCGTTGCGGTCAGCGTGGAAAGCCCGGACGGACATATGATTCTCAACTGTACTTTCGATTATCTGAAGGTGGGAGAAAGCAGAAAGTATTACGTCAGACAGAGTCCGGCGGCGGCAGGTTTCGAACCGGTGTGGGAGAGTTCGGACGAAAACGTCGCCAAGGTCAGCGGGGACGGCGTGGTAACGGCGATTTCGGGCGGAGAAACGAGGATAACCGTACGCGCAAAAAACACTCCTTACAAATCTGTGCTCAAGCTTACCGTGGCGGACGAGATCGTCGGAGAAGGAAGCGGAGAAAACGCTTTGCAACGTGCGGTTGACAATTTCGGAAAAGACGGATCCGTGTTGATTTCAGGCGGATATTATCCCAGACTCGAAGTAAAAGGCAGAGTCACCGTCACCGGGGTGGGCGGCGCAGCCGTCGGCGCAATTTCAGTTTGTGAAAACGCTGAGCTTTTTCTCAATAAAGTGAACGTATACGCGACGGAATACAGCGGTGAAAAAGCGGGTGTTCAGATAGGGCAGGGAGCGTCTTTTACCGCCGTCGGATGCACGTTTTTTTATGACGACCCGACAAAGAAAACACGCTCCGGTTTTGCGGTAAAAGCGCCGTCGGACGCCGCTCTTATATATTGCAGAGCATGTTCTTTTTCCGGCTATGAAAAGTGCATAGAAACTGGCGCGACAAACGGGGAAATATACCTTGTCAACAACGATTTTTCGGGAGCGGAAACCGCAGTTGAAATAGACCTCAGGGAAGAGGACGGGATCTCGGACAAAAATGCGCGCGGGAAAATTGCTGACAATGTGTATACAGGCTGCAGCGCGTGCGTAAAATTGTATTATAATTCAGACTCGTACACGGGCTCGCTGGAAATTCCGGACGCCGACGTCGGAGTCCCGTCATAATTAATACGCTCAAATACTTGCTTTTAAAGTAAATATTGTTATAATATTAAAATGTAAAGTTGCATATGCCGACTGAAAATAATACAGGGGTGCTGTCCGTTTTTACGGAGAGCTTTGTGATATGGCTAGGAGTAATAAGAACAGAGAGACTGAAAGTCTGGCTACCGACGATATCGACGAGACCGTTGAGAACGCTTCCACAGAACAGCAGGAAGAACCTCAGCAGGAAGAACGTCCGGAAGGTTCTGACAATATAATACGCATCGGAGAACATGCTGAGGCTAAAAAACTCAACAAGTTCGATATGTTCTGTCTTAAGATATGGACGTACATAGTCGCTTTCATCACCACTCTCGCAAAATGGATAAATACGGGAATCTTCAAGATATTCAAGAAGAAACTTCCGGATAGATATATCGTCGCGTTCATTTCGCTCGTGCTGATCATCCTGTTGATGTTGCTTTTCACCGCGCCCTTCAAGATCACGGTCAACGAAAAGGCGTCTCTCGACATATTCAACAACGGTCTGACCCCGGTATATCAGAAGATCGGCGACGCTGCAAACGGGACTCCGATTTACAAGTGGGGATATGCCGACAAGAAAGGCAAAATAGTTATAAATTGTCAGTACGAAAACGCGCTTGAATTCAAATACGGCGTCGCGTTCGTGAATATCAAGGAAGAAAAGGAAGAGGGGATAATCGACAATTACTGGTGCCTCATCGATAAGAAAGGCAACAGAAAAGGAGAGATCAAGATCAGCTACGCTTCCGAACTCGGAGAAAGACTTCCGGTCGGACAATTCGGCGACGACGACAAGCTCGCCTGGGTATACGTCGGCGGTAAATTCGGCTATATCGGCACAAACGGCAAGATGAAAATAGACGCGCTGTTCAACGACGCAGGCGATTTCATTGACGGTCTGGCAAGGGTCAAGAGCGGAACGCAGGAATATTTCATAAATACGAAAGGGGATCAGAAAAGCGATTCCTATGAAAAAGTAAGAGATTTTTGCGAAGGGCTTGCCGCAGTTAAGAAGAACAACAAGTGGGGGTATATAAACAGTAAAGGCGAAGTGGTAATCCCCACCAGGTACGATCACGTGACGGATTTTTATTGCGGCTATGCGCTCGTTCAGAACGGCACCGCGTACGGCATAATAGATACGTCGGGCAATTCCGTAATAGAGGCGTTCTCGTTCAATGACATTGGTGTTGCAAAGTATTTCGACACATCGTGGTGGGACTGACGTTTTCACAGTTATATTGATAATAATATTATAATAATAAGCGTCGCAACAGTGCGACGCTTTTTTTGCAACAGAGCGATCCTGCCGGGATATGATAATACGGTTTCGGATAAAACATAATAGATATGAAACATATCGATGTTGTTTTCGCAGCAATGGTTTGACGGCGCCGAAAAAAGATGCGGCACAAGCGTTACGCCGGAAAATACCGACAGGCAAGTTATGTCCGCTCACGTCAAAGGGGCAGTTGTCGACCTTTATTTTTTCAGGTACGGTATATTCGCCGGCGGAGCGCTATATGCACGGGAGAGGTAAACGAGTTTGGCAAACAGCATAGATTTAACGGAAAAGAATATACAAAAGATAAGATAAAAATATTAAAAAATTTCGTAAAAAAGTGCTGAAAACCCCTTGAATTGTATAAAAATTTATGATAAGATTAAAGTCCACCCGAAAAAGGGGAAGCAACGATTTCAGGGGCAAAAAAATAAATTAAAAAATTTATCGAAAACCCCGAAAAAATGTTTGACATAAAAAAATCGTTGTGATATTATGTGAAAGCTGTCTGAGAGAGACAGCGACAAACGGACATTAAAAACTGAACAGAAAGGTGAGAAGTAGAAGTTGAGCATAAAAGCGAAAACAACTGCTTTGAACTTAAAAATTAGCGAGTGTACAATTAAACACAAGCAAAGTCAACGAGTTTAA
>CALWKT010000033.1 GCA_944381335.1 uncultured Christensenellaceae bacterium | reverse complement strand
AGTTTGAAAACAAGTGGCATTCCCGCTGGAACGAGAAAAAACCCTGCGGCGGTGAGCCGCGCCTTTTCAGACTCTGCATGGGCAAGCTGAGCGAGTGGGCGTGTTATATACTCGCCCTTAGCATGGTCTTTTTGCCTTTGCAATGATCGGTAATAACTCGGATGGGGTGTCTCGCTCGCGCTGATGCCGCAAGCGTTACGATTTTGATTGATAAAAAGTTTTAGCAGACTTCACAAGAAAATTATAAATACGATAAGAGAGGAGTTATGTCGAACGAACTGCAATCGTTGTCTGAAATTTACAACAACCGCATTTTCCGCGTGCCCGACTATCAGAGGGGCTATGCATGGCTTGAAAAGCAGCTGACTGATTTCTGGGAAGACATCGTCAACCTTCCCGTGGGGAAAAACCACTATACGGGCGCGCTGTCGATAAAGAGGGTGACCGAAAATCTCGCCGCGTACGAGAACGAAGCGTGGTTGCTTGCCAACGGTTACAAACTTTATCACATCGTGGACGGACAACAGAGACTGACCACCGTTACAATTTTACTGCACGAACTGATTGCGTTCAGCATGAGCATCGAGGCGGACGGGAAGGAAGACGAAATATATCTTTGCAGCAGTTCTCTGAGAGATATCAGAGAAAAATACGTATGCAGAAAAATGCCGCCCAAAGGTCTTGTCACCACCTACCTTTTCGGATACGATAAGGGCAATGCCGCTTCGGCATTTCTTATTCACAATGTCTTTGACGAGCCGCACGGAGGGGCTGTAGGTGAGTCGTTTTATACTAAAAATCTCCTCAAGGCTAAGGATTTTTTCGCAAAACGCGTCAAAGAGGTTTACGATCGGAGCGGAATGTCGGGACTTGACGAGCTTTTCCGAAAAGTCACTCAACAGCTTAAATTCAATATCCACGATATAGACGGCGAATACGACGTCTACGTCGCTTTCGAGACGATGAACAACCGCGGCAAGAAGCTGACTAATCTCGAACTTCTGAAGAACAGGCTGATGTATTTGACGACCCTGTTCGACGATGACGAGGCAGAACGCAAAGCCGTCCGGGACAATATCAACAATGCGGGGGGGCAGATTTATTATCAGCTCGGGCGCAACAAGGATCCTCTGTCGGATGACGAGTTTCTCCGGGCGCATTGGATCACTTATTACCGCTATTCGAGGAGAAAAGGCGACGATTACATTGAATTTTTGCTCGGCCATTTTTCTGCCAAAAACGTTTTTGAGGAATACGTGGTTGCCGAAGAAGCGCATGGAGAGTGCCCTCTCAGCGACTATGAGGACGTCGAAGATCGTGATGACGAACAGGATGACGTAGAGGATAAGCGAGAGAGACTCACGTTGACTGAGATCAACGATTATGTAAACAGCCTCAAGGATTTTGCGCAATACTGGTATTACAGCTGGTTTCCTTTCGACGCATCGTTCAGAGCTTCGCAGGAAGAAAAGACGCGTATAGACAGACTCAACCGTATAGGCATAGGATACTTCCGCCCCCTGGTCGTTGCGGCGTTGTCGCTCGAGGGCGCTGTGCAGGCGGAAGATCGGTGTGCGTTGTATGACGAGATAGAGAGGTTTATTTTCGTATATTTCCGTCTCGGCGGTTATCAGGCTAATTTCAGGAGCAGCGATTATTACAACAAATCGCGTCAACTCATCAAAGGGGAGTGTTCGATTAAAGAAGTTACCGACAGCCTGAAGGAGCTGACGGATGACTCCGACTCTGCGATCGGGTCATTTGCGGCGCGCGTAAGAAAGATGTTTAACGACGGCGGCGGTTACTATTATTGGTGGGCAAAAAGATACTTTTTCTTTGAATACGAGGCATATCTTACGTGCGAAAAGGGTATTCAGCGTGACGGAGACCTGGCGTCGTGGAGACTTTTTACGACAGAGCAAAGGGACATGGTGTCAATAGAACATATCTTGCCTCAGACCCCGACCGAGTGGTACTGGCGCAATCAGTTCAGAGATTACTCGCCCGAGGAAATAAACATTCTGTCGGGATCGCTCGGCAATCTTCTAGCATTGTCGAAAAAGGTAAACAGCTCTCTGCAGAACGACAGTTTTGAAGAAAAGAAAAAGCCCAAGAACGGCAGGCGCGGATATATATACGGGTCTCATTCGGAAACCGAAGTGGCTCAATATGCGGACTGGTCAGCGGAGAGCATATACGAACGCGGAATGAAACTGCTGGATTTTATGGAAAAAAGGTGGAAAATACGCATAAGCGACGAAGATAAGCGCAGATTGCTGAACATAGAATTCGTGCACGACGGACGCGAAAAAAATCCGACTTTGAAAAAAGTCGCGGCAGAGGATTATGCGAAATTCGTCACGGATACGCTCCTCGGTGAGGACGATCTTTGTTGGGTAAGCGGCAACGACAAGGACAAAGTATGGTTTACGACAGACGCCGTCGACGGGATCGTGTCGGGAGAACTCAAATATACGTGGGACGGCGGCAGACTCGTGGTTTACGAAATATGCGCTGACGAAAAGAGAGGCATAATCCTGAGTTGCAGGATATCCAAGAGAACGGACAATGCGGCGAAAGGCGTATTCAGAAAATGTCTTGAGCATACCGAAACCGGAGGTGTGCATTACGATGAGATAGAACGGCGCAGGCGATGGATCGAAGTGTTCAGGCGTGAGGTTTTGTCAGCAGACGATATGGCAAACGGCGTGACTGAAAACGCAGAGACGATCAAGACGCGCTTGCGCATGTTGCTTGAAAACGACGTGAAAAATTGGGAAACCGAGGTTTTCGGTTGACGGATAATTGTCTGTGAGAGCAGAGTGCGGAATGGCGTCGTAGCTTGCGGACATTCTATTGACAAAGCAGAGGCATCGAGAAAAATTATAATTAATACTTGAAATATATATAGTGATATGTTAAATTGTTTATACAGTGTCACGTCATATACGAGACGTTTTGAGACAAGAGAGGAGTTATGGAC
>CALWKT010000032.1 GCA_944381335.1 uncultured Christensenellaceae bacterium | reverse complement strand
GTTCGCGTTCAGCAACGCGGCGACGTTGCTGAGGCAAAGCGCCGCGTAATAAAACGTCTTTCCCATCATTTCTCCGCTCGTCTCGCCGGTCACGCTCCCGTGCGTTAACATGAAACAGCCGCCTTTTTTCAGAAGAGAAGATGCTTTTGCGTATATTTCATGCTGTCTTTCAGACTCGATATACCACAGGCAATCTAAAGCGATTATCGCGTCAAAAGTTTCGTTTGTCTGAAATCCGAGAAAATCGGATTTTACGAAATCCGCATTTGCTAAGTTTAAGCATTTCGCCTTTTCCAGCATTTTTTCAGACGGATCGACGCCGGTTACCGAAAATCACAGTCCGGACAGATATGCGCTCACAGGGTAACCCGTGCCGCATCCGGCGTCAAGCACGCGCGCGCCGTGCGGAAGCAGGGCGCAGAATTCTTCCACGCATTTGTTGACGGGGGTATCTTTTCTGTACGAATGCCATATTTCTGCGATTTCGTCGTATGCCGCAGCGTTCAGGCGGTATTTTTCAGCGTTGTCCATATATGTAATTATACAGAAAACTCGCTTTCCGGTCAACGCGCTTAGCGGGAATGAGTTCAAAGATCAGACGTTTTCGAGCGCACCTCCGGAGACGACAGACGAAAGCAGTCCGTCCGAATAGGCGGCATACGCCGCGGCGACGGTTTTCAGAGCGCTTTCGCGCGGACAATACGAGCAGAGCCAGTAACCTGCGTCGTCATACAACCTGCGGAACTGCCTGGCGATGCCGTTCGGGTTTGAAAACAGTTCTTTCAGCTTTGCCAGCAGGTCCTGAGAATATTCTTTCAGCACGTAAAGGTGCGCTTCGCTTTCCTCGTTCTTTTTTGCGTTGCATAGCAGAGAGATCGCGCTTATCAGGCATGTCTTGTCGAGATATCTGAAATATTCGGGTATGCTTGAAGGTACGTACAGATCGTCCGGGCAAGCGGTCAGATACCCGTTGAGAATACAGTAGGCGATTAGCGCGACGATCGCGGCGTTTTCGCCGGGCAGGCGGACTTTACGGCATTGAGACGACAAGCAATACGCGGCGAAATATTCGCCTCCCTGGGTAAAATCAGTTTCGTCGGCAAGCTGTGCGACAATTCCCAGCCGTATCAGCGTGCGGCATATCCTGAGAGAGAGTGATTCGCAAGACTGAGTTATAAAGAACTCTGTCAGGTTTTCCGTGAACTCCGCAGACAGAAATTTACAGCGACCGCGGTCGGTTATTTCGTCAAAATACAGATCGAACGCTTTCACGAGTTTGGAAACTAAAGTTCCGTATCCCGCCGCGACCGTGTATTTGGGCGCGCTTTCTATGACGGAGTAATCCGCTATCACCGCGACCGGAGGTGCGGCTTTGCATATCACCCTGACGCCGTTTTCGGTATAATCGCAGTAAGGGTACAGCATGTAATCGGTCGTCGGCGCGGTCATGAGCAGGATCCATTCGTTGGCACGGCAACTTGCGGCGTAGCGCACGGTCTCGGAGACGCTGCCTGCGCCGACGGCGACCCACAGACGCACGTCCTCGCTCGCGTTTATCAGTTTTTCCGCGGCTTCGCGCGTGCTTTCGAAACGGGCAGGGTAGGTGAAAATGCGCGTGCGGTAACCTGCGCGGACGAGCAGACTTTCAGCTTGTTCGGCAATGTGGCGGACGTTTTCGTCGCAGACTATCCCCACGCGCCCTTCGGCAATTATCCGTTTGCATACCGGGGCAAGTTTTTGCATCGCGCCTTCGCCCGTTTCAACAGTTTTCGTGTAAGCTGAATGAGTTTTTCCGCATTTGCATACGGTTTCTTCCGGCGTATATCCGTTGAGATTGATCATAGTGTTCTCCGTTTTGTTGATAACTGATATTTTACTACTTTATACGCGACGGAAAACGCCGGCTTTTGTCGAAAAAACTCCGTTAATGAAAAAACGCGCCCCGAAGTGAGGTGAACCCCAAAAGTTGGACACTTTTGGGGTTCACCTCAAGGACGCGTTCTGCGTTTTTATATTTTTCTTTTCACGATCTTTTTCACTTCAGAAATCAGGGTTTTCATCTCTTCAGCGGTCCCGATCGTTATTCTTACGAAATCGCTGATCCGATCGCTTTTGAAATGCCTGACGAGCACGCCGTTTTCTTTGAGCTGGAAATATATCTCGCTGCCCGATATGGTTTTGTGCCTTGCGAAGATGAAGTTGGCGGAAGAGGGAAGAACTTCAAAACCGAGTTCTCTGAGCGCGTCGGCGGTTTCCTCTCTCTGCGCGTTTATTTTGTCGGTGACGGAGGAGTAGTATTTTCTGTCTGAAAGCGCGGCGATCGCCACGGCTTCGGTCAGCGCGTTCACGGTGTAGGAATTCATGGAATTTTTCACCGTTCTGAGTCCGTCAATCAACGCTTTGTTGCCGAGCGCGTAACCGCATCTCGCGCCTGCAAGGGCGTACGCCTTGCTGAAAGTCTTCACTACGAGCAGGTTGGGGAAATCGTTTACGCGGTTGGCGACGCTTACAGAAGCAAATTCTCCGTAAGCTTCGTCGACGATGACGATCTTGTCGGGATTGGTCTCGACGATCTTAAGAAGGTCGAGTCTGCCCAGCGCGGTGCCGGTGGGGGCGTTGGGATTGCAGATGATTATGCCTTTTACGCCCTGCATATCCAGATAATCGGTGTGCACAAGTCTGAACTCGTCGTCAAGCGGCACTTTGAGTGATTTTACGTCGAACATGTGCGCCCAGACTTTGTAAAACGAATAGGTCACGTCTGCGTAAGCGACGGTGTCGTTTTCGTCGAAAAACGCGGGGAAACACATGCAGAGCACTTCGTCGCTCCCGTTGCCGACAAAAACGTTTTCAGCGTTCAGACCGTGTCTTTGTGCGATCGCGGCGACGAGTTTCGCGTTTTCGGGGTCGGGATAAAGGCGGAGCCTGCCCGTTTCGAACTCTCTGACAGCCTTTTCGACTTCGGGAGAGGGCGGGTAGGGGCACTCGTTGGTGTTGAGTTTTACATACTTCTTGTCCTGAGGCTGTTCGCCTGCGGTATAAGGAAGTATTGATTTGCAACGTCTTGACAAATAGTTCATATAAACCTCACAAAACAAATATAACACACGCCCGCCGGGTAGTCAAGCGGACTTGCGTTTGAGCGGAAAATAGGCGGAAAGGACTGTATAAACCTGGAAAATCGGTCAACAATTGTTTGCGAGGCAGGTGAGATATGAAAAAGTTTTTGCTGATAATTCTGATCGTTGCGGTTGCGGCGACTGTAACTTACACGGCGGCGGGAAGATCGTCTGAAGGTCTGATCGAAAAGGCGGAGAACGCAAAGCTCGGCGCAGCCGTGGAAAAAGTGGAGATATATGCTAAAAGCGTAAACGAAAAATATACATATGCGTCGACCGGTGCGTTCAACGTTTACGGTTGCAAAATGGAGAGCGCAGGTATAATCGCAGACAATGTGGACAACATTCTCGGTGCGGCTGTATTTTACGGCAGAAGGCTGCTTCTCAGCGACGTGCTGAAAGAATACGGGGCTGAAGCGCTGTCGGTCAGAAAAGACGGCGACGTCGTGACCGTATACGCATATGCAAAGGGATGCGGATACGGCGTGGAGACAGACGGGATGACCGTCAATCTTCAGATCGTCCTGAAAGAGGACGCGACCGTTATCGGAAGCCCTCTGATCATGGGAAGTTATTGAAATCGTAAGCGCAGGCTTGTACGAAATAAATCAAATAAAAAACGGAGGTTTTTATGAAAAAGACAAATCAGGAAGGCGGCGGGAACAAAGTTCTGGCGTTTTTCAAGCGCAATATATATTTTGTGCTGATAATCGTCTGCGTGCTCGCCATCGGAACAATGATCACTGTCGCTGCCGTCAGCGGCTCCAAGGATAATGATACGGACAATCCGCCCGTAAACGGAGATCTGAATGACGACGACGATGTGAACGGCGACGTCAACGACGATGACAATGACGCGGATGACGACGACAATAACGAAGATAACGAGGACGAGACCAAGACTTTCGCGCTGGGCACGATCCTTGACGATTACACGGTGGACGTCGGCTTCAGCAATACCGAACTCGTGTTCAACCCGACAATGCAGCACTGGGCAACTCACGAAGGTATGGACATGATCGCTCCGGCAGACAGCGCGGTTTACTGCCCTTTCGACGGCACGGTCAAGTCCGTTGAGACAGACAGCTTCTACGGCACTACTGTGGTGATAACGCACGACGGCGGCTATGAAACGACGATGAGACTTCTCGACGACGTGACCGTCTCCGCAGGGGCACAGGTAAAGCAGGGAGACAAGATAGGCGTGATCGGAGATTCCGCGCTTGCGGAGATCGCTCAGGGCGCGCACCTGCATCTCGAACTGACCAAAGACGGCGTAAAAGTCGATCCTGCGCAGTATATGCAGGAAGGCGACAAGTAAGCCTGCGTAAAGACGGACTCCGGTCCGTCTTTTTTTCGGATTTACGGAAATTAAAAAGAGGCCGCCCCTTCCGGAGCGGTCCACTTTGTTTAAGACGACTTATTTTTTTGTTTTTGAAAAGCACTTCGTCTTTATCATGCCGTCGCCCATATTCACGATGTCTCCGGTACAGATGCGGTTTTTGTTGAAAACGCATTCCGACGCGTCGCATTGGATCAGCACTTCTTTGCCTTCGTCGTAATCGAAATCCTTTGCCGCTTCGATGTTCACGCTGTTTTGCTGAATGATGCCGTAACGACGTTTTTGTCTGGTCTCGCACGAGCCGCTTTTGCTAACTTTTATCACGCCCGCGTTGCAGTGACAACCGCGGTTGAATTCGCAGTTGCACGTGGTACATCTGAGTCCTTTCATGTGATCACCTCCGCGTTTAGTATTTACACAAAGCGTGTTTTAATGCGCTGATAATTCTTGGAACGCGTTTTGTCCGTGAAATCGCGCAATGTGGTTGAAAACGCGGCACGGCTGTGTTATTATATAAAAAAAGACAAGGCAGGTATATATGAAAGTATTGCTGATACAGGACGTGAAAGGACAGGGAAAGAAGGGCGAGATCGTCGAGGTCAACGACGGCTACGCGCGCAATTTTCTGATCAAGAAGAAAATGGCGATCGAGGCGACGGCTTCTGTGATCAACGAAACGAGACAGAAGCAGGCGGCTGAAGAAAAACGCAGGAAAGAAGAGTACGACAACGCCGTGGAACAGGCAAAGAGGCTCAAAGGACTCGCCGTGGACGTAAAGATACGTTGCGGAGAGAACGGCAAGGCGTTCGGAGCTGTGACTTCAAAAGAAATTTCGGAGAGACTGGCAGAGATCGGTTACGACGTGGAAAAGAAGAAGATACTTCTTTCAGACCCGATAAAGACTGTCGGCAGCTATCAGGTGGAACTGAGGCTGATGGCGGGAGTGACCACTTATATCAACGTAAAAGTTGTTCCGCTTCAGTAACTCATAAAACGGAAAACACGGAAAACGCGCCCTTGAGGCGCGTTTGTTTTTGTCTTAACAAAGTCCGTCAAATTCTGTCAACGGCGGTTGTTTCCGTTCCTTCTGATCAGTACGATGAAAAGAAGCCTCAACATCTGGATCAATGAGAAAGTGAAGTTGACGAGATATGTCTTTGCCGCCGCGCTGAGAACGGCGGAGACGTCTTTTACTTCCGTTTCGTTGAGTATTCCGCATTCAACGAGCTGTTTTTTTGCTCTTGAACTTGCGTTGTATTCAGTGGGCAAAGTGATAAAAGTGAAAAGGCAGTAGAAGAAATAGCACAGTACCGCAAGTCCGAGGAAGAAGGTGGAAAGCTGCATTGAAAAATCGCTGAAATATCCCATAAGTTCGAAGATCATTGCGATCAGGATCAACGGCAGACTGAGGCGGGAAGTAAAGTTCACGACGGGCACCAGTTTCGTGCGTATCTTAACCGGCGCGTAGCCTTCTTCGTGCTGGATCGCGTGTCCCACTTCGTGCGCTGCAACGCCGATCGCCGCTACGGACGAGCTGTCGTGGGTCGCCTGAGACAGCGCGACGGTGCGCGTCGTCGGATCGTAATGGTCTGTCAGACTTCCGGCACAGCGGATTATCTGCACGTCTTTCATGCCGTTCGCGTCCAGTATCGCACGCGCCGCCTGCGCTCCGGTAAAGCCTTTTTCGGACTGTACGGCTGAGTATTTGTTGAACTGCGTTTTTACGCGTATGCCCGCGGCGAACATCCAGATTATCACGGGCAGAAAACAAGCGGACACTATCAGCAGAGCGATCTGAAGGCTGTATACGTCCGCGCTTAACAATATCATCTCTTTCACCTCACTGATCTGATGATATCATATATTATTTAACAATTATTAAAATTTTATGTAAAATTGTGTAAAATGCATGTCATGGGGTTTTCGCTCAGTCATCCTCTCAGAGGGAAGATCCCGGTGATAAGCCCGTCCTTTACCCCGAAAGAAAAATAGCGCACCCGGCAGTATCCGGAATTTTTGTAAACTCCGGCAATAAAAGGACGGTAAGGAAGGAATCCGAAATCCGCTACGCTGTCGTATTCTCCGAGAATTTCTCGTACGGCGGGAACGCTCAGGTTTCGCCCGAGGAGTTCTTCCGCTCCGGCGTCGTCGCCGAACAGCAGTTTTTCGATCAACAGGTACGGGAGAAGTTCGTCGGGATATTCGTGGCAACGCTTGTAAACGAAAGATCTTTCGGTTTTTACGAACGCGCCGTTTCTGAACGCGTATCTTTGCGTTCTCGTACATCTGTTGCATCCGCCCAGATCTTCTTTTATCAGCACGTCCGGACCGTCGAAGGAAAAATCGTCGCAGAATTTTTCGAGGACGGGCAGATAATCGTCTTCGTAATATACGTACGCGATCAGTTTTTTCTTTTGCGCCGTCGCAGTGATCCGGAGAAGATATCCGTTTTTTACGCCCACTGCTTTGACCTTTATCCCGGAAAGAGGGCAGGGACAGACGATCTCGTATATTTCGCCGGGGGTTTCGGTCACAAGCAGAAATTCTTTGCGCTTGCACATCGTGATCAGGTGGGTCGTGTTGCCCGCTTTGCAGCGGGTCTGAGAAAAGATATGCGTTTCACCGCCTTTTTCTGCGGGCGAAAAAGATAGAAAGTAGCGCCCGTACCCCAGGTCGCAGACGTTTATCCCGTTTGCGGGAGACTCGCTTATTTCAGAGGGTATCTTTGCAAACAGAGGCTCGCAGTCTTCGCTGAAAAAGCCGAGCGCGAAGTCTTTTTCGGTGCTGAACCCCTGCGTAGCGGGAGCGCCGTTCACCGTTGCGAATCCTCTGGTTTCGTCAAAATAAAATTCTGCCATTGTCCACCTGAGAAGATTGTATGCCGGGCAACGGGAGGATATAACGCCGGAGAGGATAAAAAAAAGAGCCTTGCGGCTCCTTTTTCATATCTTATTTACTGTTCGTTGTTCGTCGTCACGCTTTTCAGAGTGTAAAGCGCGTCTCCTTCAGCGATCTGCACGATCATATTCTTGACCTGCGGGTCGTCGGAAGAAGGATAGGGGGTCGTCGCTATCGCGCACTTCAGACTCTCTCCGGAGCCGGGGAAGGTGCGGTTGAGCGCGATGGAAACGTAATAACAGACGTATTCCGTTCCCGCTTCGTCGGCGCTTTTGATCGTCAGCGTTTCGCTCCTCGTTATGCTCAGGGTGACGCTCTGCGCTTCGCCGAGGGTCACGTCGGGCACGCTGAATGTGAAGGAGGAAACAGAGTCGGGAATGCATCTGGCGACCTGATAGAGGATCGAGTTGTCGATATAGGGAGAATCGTAGAACTCTCCGAGTTTGAGCTCTCCCGATTTTTCTTCTTCTCCTTCAGTGGTCGTGTAGTAGCAGCGCTCGTCTTTGTATTCGGCGGTATAGCCGCTCGTCTTTCCGTCGACGGTCTGAGTGCTTTCGGCGTACTTTACCTGAATGGTCGTGGTGAAGAAAGCGGAGGAGACTTTTTTGTCGCCGTTTTCCATTTCGAGATCGGTGGTGGCGACATAACCGGTCGCATTGTCGAGAGACCAGTCTCCGATCGTGACTTTTTCTCCGTTGTAGCTCTTCACGTTCACGGTCATCGTTCCCTTGACCTGATCGGGGGTGTTGCTCTTGTAGATGACGTCGTAGACGAGAGTTTCGTCGGTGACCCTGCTTGTCCAGGCTCTGCTGTTGGAGAGAAGTTTCTGCGTGGGGGTAGCGCGGTTGCAACCGGCGAGAGAGGCTCCCAGTATGCAGACAATGACAATCGTGACAATTACAAAAATAAACTTTTTCATAGTATTTTTATTATATCATATATTTTATTTTTATCAATTGATTTGCGTGAATATTTGGACCGGCGTCCGATAAATCGCCCGTCAGGGTATTGCAAACGTCGTTTTTTGTCGTTATAATGGTGGTATGGTAGAATTTTTTGTCAGCGATACACTGGATTGCACGGCGGTTTTTAAAAAAATCGGAGAGAGAAGGGGAAAGGGAAAAAGACAGCTTCTGATCGTTCCCGACAGATTTATGCTTTATTATGAAAAGGCGGTGATGGATTACCTTGATCTGACCGCCTGTTTCGATATAGAAGTGGTCAGTTTTTCACGCCTCGCGAACAAGGCGATGGGCGTGAAGATGAACGACTATCTTTCTGCGCAGGGCGCGGTCATGCTTCTCAGAAAGGTCATTGAAAAAAACAAGAACAAGCTGTCTTGTTTCAGGGGTGCGTATAACAACGCTGATTTCGCAAGCGAGATATACGCGGTCATTTCTCAGATCAGAAACAGCGGAGTTTCAACAGATAAGATCGAGGCGATCCTGCCTTCGCTTCCCGTGAAAATACTCAACAAGACAAAAGACATAGTGCTTTTGTATAAAGGTTACGTTGAAGAGCTGTCCTCAGGATATTCAGACGGCTCGTCAAAGCTGGACGCGCTCGCGGACGCGATAGGCGATCAAGGCATGCATGACACCGACGTCTACAGCAGCGAGTACCTCTATCTCCGCAACGTTCAGAGAAGGATATGCGAGAAGCTGTTCATGAGCGCGAATTACTGCGGCGTGTTTATGGTGAACAACGAAGGCGCCGGCAATTCAAGGATATACCCTGACAAGTGTATGAAGGTCCTCGTCGAGAGGGCGAGAGCGTGCGGTTGCGACCCTAAGATACACAAGATCCCGTCGTCGTTGAAGGGGGATAAAAAAGTCATCAGCGAAGAACTTTTTTCTTACGGCGGAAAGAAGTATAAGAGCGACGGAAGCACGCGCGTTTACGTCGCGGACGGCGTGGAAGAGGAGATAAAAAGGGTCGCGCGCGATATAAAGCGCAGAGTGGTGAGAGACGGTTACCGTTTCAAGGATTTCGCCGTGGTCTGCTGCGACGTCGCCACGTATGCCCCGGTTGTGGAAAGGGTCTTTGCAAATACCGGGATAAGGTACTTTTTCGACAAAAAAGAATCGCTCGCAACTCAGGCGGCGGCAAGACTGATCGTCGGAGCGTTCAGAACTGTCGCGAAAGGTTACAGGCGCAAAGACGTGCTTGAATTTGCGAAAAACGCGCTGATCTGCAACGACTACGAAAAGGTGTGCGTGTTTGAAAATTTCTGTATAAAATACGGCATTGAAAACATACGGAGCGACGCGCCTTTCGCCATCGGAACGGCAGATCCCGATTATGCGGCTGCGGAGGAGATAAGGGATTACGTCTGCGGGCTTCTGTCCTGTTTTTCTCTGAGAAATGCGACTGCGGAAGAGTATTATGAGGAACTGACAGCGTTCCTGACAAAAGCCGATTTCAACGCGCGCAACGAAATTTACGTGCAGTCTCTGAAAGACAGCGGAAACGAAGTCGCATACAACTGCGCTTTGCAGGCTACGGACAAGCTGAAGGAAATATTCGAAAAAAGCATAAGACTGCTCGGAGACTGCAGTTTCGCGGTGAATTCTTATCTGAACATGATAGTTTCAGCTGTGGCGACGACCGAAATTTCCCTGATACCGCTTTATATCGACTGCGTATTCGTGGGGGAATCGAGAGAGAGCAGGTACGACGGAGTGAAAGTGATGTACGTGCTGGGGGCTTCCCAGGGCGCGCTTCCTCCGGAGCACGGAGACAACGGTATTTTCGCGGGGAAGGAAAGCAAAGCGTGGGCGGATTGCGGCGTCGTCGTCGAGCCGGACGTAAAAGAACTCAACAACGCCGAAAAACTCAACACGCTGATGTTCCTGCTCAAGCCTGAAGAGGCGCTGGAGATCAGTTACAGCAGATATTCCGTGAACGGAGACGCTCAGAACGAAAGCGCCGTGATAAAGCAACTTGCAGATATCTTTTCTCTCGAAAAACTTCGCCCTGCTTCGACGGAAGCGACGTGGGATACCGCGCGTTATGCAGAGTATTTTGCGGGAGAAGGCAACGTTCCGGACGAGCTCATTGAATACAAACTGCGCGTGCAGTCAGGCATAAGACACGACGATCCGACTCAGTACGACGTCGCGTTTGCGCTTGCGAAAGAAAAGTACGGAGACCGCGTTGAGACGCTGCTTGAGGACAACGTATGCGAGAGTTATATTTCTCCCGACCGCGCGGACGTCTGGAAAAACGGGCATACGAGCGCGAGCCAGATAGAAAGGTATATGAAATGCCCGTTCATGCATTATATGGAATTCGTCCTGCGTATCCACCCCAGAGAAGAAGCCGAAATGGGAGTGCGGGATCTGGGGACGATAATCCACGAGGTCCTTCAGAACTTTTTCTCGTCATGCGATTATAAAAATTCGGATGAAGGCGAGATCGGCTCGCAGGTCGTCACCATTTTAGGGGAGATCCTGAAAAGGAAAGAATACGCTCGCATGTGCTCGATCCCGCACCTCAAAGGCGAGATCGACGAGATGGAACGGAGATGCGTTTTCATCGTTCAGAGCCTTTGCAAAAGAATGAAGAACAGCGATTTCGAGCCTGTGATCCTCGAAGAATCGTTCGGCATGGGCGGTAAGTACGACCCGATAAAAATCAGGATCGGAAACAAGACGATCGATCTGTTCGGAAAGATAGACCGCGTGGACCGCTACGGCGATTACATAATAATCATCGACTACAAGAGCGCCGCTTCGATATCTTTTTCGCTCACGCAGGTCATGTACGGGGAGCGTCTGCAGCTTTTCATATATATGAAAGCGCTGGTAGGGCAGCTGAACGCAAAGCCCGCCGGGGTGTTCTATCTGCCGTTGAGCAACAATTTCGAATCTGAAGAAAAGAGCGACGGAAGATTCAAATATGTCGGTTTTATAAACACGGACGAAAAAATTCTGTGCAATTTCGACCACGTTTTCCAGTGTACGCAACCGGGAACGCAAAGCGAATTGTTCCCCTTGTACAGGACGAATGCGAGAGGACGCGAAGGACAGATCAGCGCTACTCCCGCGGGAACCGCCACAACTCCGGAAAGATTCGAAAAGCTTTGCGAATACGTTGAAAAGCTGATCACGAAAGCGGCTGAAGAGATAGACGAAGGCTATATAAAGCCGTCTCCCGTAAAATCCGCGTGCGACTGGTGCGAGTATGCGGACATATGCGGTTTCGCTTTGACGGGAGAACCCGAGAGAGAATACAAAACCAGCAAAGTGTTTGAAAAATACAAATATTTTTCGGAGGCGGACAATGAGCGGAAGAACGTGGAATGACGATCAGATAAAAGCCATAGAAAGCGTTGACGAAAATACGCTCGTATCGGCTTCCGCAGGCAGCGGCAAAACTGCGGTGACCATCGAAAGGATAATAAGGATAATCAAGAAGCGCACTCCGGTAAAGAAGATAGTCATGCTGGCGTTCTCCAACGCCGTTGCCGCAGAACTCAAGGACAGAATATCTTCAGAGCTGGTCAAAGCGATGCGCGAGGAGGGCGCAGACAAGGAATTTCTGAGAGAACAGATAGACGACGTTTCGATGGCGGACATATGCACAGTGCACTCGTTTTGCGGCAATCTGGTCAAAGAATTTTTTGAAGAGGCGGGGATTGACCCTTCTTACTCCATTCTCGAACCGGCGGAAAAGGAAGGCATGCTGGACAAGGCTGTCGACGCAGTTCTCAAAGAATACGGAGAGGCGTCCGATCAGGTGGTATCTTCCCTGAAATATACCTTTGTCGGCAAATTCGATCTGCGCGCTCAGATCAAGAAGACTTACGATTTTCTTGAAGCCCAGCCCGACAGAGACGCCTGGCTTGAAAAGTCGTTCGGAGGTTACGGGGTCGACGACGACGCGGCGGCGTATTATATAGATTATCTGAGAAAACTGACGGCGGACGAGGGCGAGACGGCAAGATCCATGGCACGGGAACTGGCAAGTTACCCGTATTTTGACCCGAAGAACAAGGTCAGACTGACGGAAATTGCCGACGCTTGTGAAAGGCTTTCAAAAACCGAAGGCACGGCATT
Organism: uncultured Christensenellaceae bacterium; assembly: GCA_944381335.1. Next base: position 5,108 of record CALWKT010000032.1, on the reverse strand, counting down.
TCTCGAAGCGGCGGCAGGAGCTGACGTCAAATTTTCCGTCGGGCAGCCACTCAAGGAAAAGGCGTTTGCAAAACTTGCCGGAGAAGCCGGCGACGACTTCACGCAGGCTTTTCACAGATACAACGAAATGAGAGCTGCGCAGAAACGCGTTCAGGCAAAGTTGAGCGCGCTTGCGAAAAAGCTTGCCGAAGCCACAGAATATTCCCCAGAAAAGTGGAACGAATACGGAGAAAAGACAAAGACGTACGTCAGAAAACTGGCGGAGATCGTCGGAAAAGTCGCGGAAAAATACAGAGAAGAAAAAGTCTCCGAAAACAAGATGGATTTCGCAGACCTTGAATATTACGCTATAAAGATACTAAGAAACGACGAGATCGCAAAAGAGGTCGCTTCGCGCTATCAATACGTCTGCATCGACGAGTATCAGGACACCAACTACGTTCAGGAATACGTGCTCAGCCGCATATCGAACGGGCACAACCTGTTCATGGTCGGCGACGTAAAGCAGAGCATATATCAGTTCCGCCTGACCGAAACGGAGATATTCCTGTCGAAATACGACGCATACGACGCCGACGGGGAAGAAGGCAAACTCGTCACTCTCAATCAGAATTACAGAAGCGACAGAAGAATACTCGATTTCGTCAACGAGGTTTTCTCAACGATCATGACGAGAGACAACGGCGGCGTGGATTACGAGCGTACGGCAATGCTGAAAACGGAAAAAGATCCGGTGATCTGCGGTGACGGACCCGTGGTCAGGATATGTCCCGTTTCTGCGCCGGAAAAGAAAAAAGTGATCCTGGGAGACGGGGTTTACAGCGTCAGAGAAAGCAAAGCCGCAGATGTCGACTGTACGGCGGAAGAAGCGCGGTACATAGCTGAAAAGATAGCCTCTCTGGTAGGGAAAAAGGAGATAGGTTATTACATCGGAGACGAGGTCGTCAGGAGAAAGGTGGAGTACAGGGACATCACTTTGCTTTGCTCGGCAAGAAACGAAAGAGTAAAAGCCGTGATAGATTATCTCAACGAAGTGGGCATACCCGTTGCGGGCGCGAACGTGGTGAAGGACGAAAGCAATGCCGCAGTAGACGTGCTGATGAATCTGCTGAGGGTGATAGACAATCCTTTGCAGGACGTCGCGCTGGTTGCCGTCATGAAGAGCGCCTTCGGCGGATTCGACTGTACCGAACTTGCAGAGATACGCAAGGAATATCCGAAAGAGGAGTGCTTCCATTCCTGCGTGAAACTTTACGCTGAAGAAAAGGACGGCTGCCTTGCGGAAAAGATAAGAGGTTTCATGAATGGCATCATGGAACTCAGAGAGTATTCCTTCCAGGCGCCCGTGGACAGACTTCTCGAACAAGCGATCTCCGAATACAGCTTCGACAAATACGCATTGTCCCGCTTCGGAAGAAAGGAACGCGACAAAATGAGGGCGTTCGTTTCAGGGCTTGCCGGCAAGAGTTACGCATTGACGTTGCAGGCGATGATCGCGTACGGTGAGGACGTGGCTTTCGCGGGAGAAAACGCTGAAAAGCCTGAGGACGACAACTGCGTGCAGACTTCCACGATACATTCGTCCAAAGGGCTTGAATACCCCGTGGTGTTCCTGATAGACGCGGGAGCAGAGTTTAAAGACGGAACGGGCGACATCCTCCTCGACAAGGATTTCGGCATTGCGATGAAGTATCCCGAAGAAGAGACGAGGGTGAAACGCGATACGCTTAAATTCAGAGGCGCGAAACAGAAATTTCTCAAGCGGAGCAAAGAAGAAAGCATAAGACTGTTCTACGTCGCGCTGACCAGGGCGAAGAACATGCTTTTCGTAACGGGCGAGGCAGAAGGCTTTGCGGAAGAAGAAAAGAAGGAAAATTCTTTTATGAACCTTCTGAACAACGTCTGTATGAATTCTTCCGGATTCAAAGCAAAATACGTTGAAAATTATCAGCCCTTGCAGGAAGAAGACGAGGAAGACGGGCAAGAGGATACGTTGACGTTTGCCAGACCTTCGCCGCAAAAACTCGCGGAAATGAAGGAGTATCTCGGATACGAATATCCGTATAAAAACAGCGCTGAAACGGGTATAAAGCACACGGTTACGGGAATAAATAAAGAAAATCCCGAAGATTACGGCACGACTTACGTGAAGAGCTGGTTTGAAGAAGACAGCGCAGGTACGGGCACCGCTTATCATAAAGTCATGGAAACGATAGACTATGACTGCGCGGACGTAACGGCGGTAAAAGCACACATCGCAGATCTTTGCGAAAAGGGCGTCCTGGACGAGATTTCCGCAAAATCCGTAGACCCCGACGTCGTATTCAGGTGCCTTTGCAGCGACGTGATAACCAAGGCGCGCGCTTGCGAACACATGCGTGAAAAACAGTTCATGCTGAGAGTAAGAGCGAAAGACGTGCTTGGAGACGGCCCCGAAGACAAGATATTGGTGCAGGGCACGATAGACCTGCTCATCCCGGATTATAAGAACGGCACGGCGACCGTTGTGGATTTCAAAATGAGCAGACTCGCCCCGGAAACCGTTGCAAAACGTTACCGTAGACAGCTTGAACTGTACGCAATGGCGGCTGAAAACGGACTGGGACTTAAAGTCAACAAGAAACTGATATATATTTTGGGACAAGACGTGGTTTCAGAGGTGTAAAAAACAGAAATCAGGCAATCATTACAAGGCGACGGATCCGCGGCAGTACGGTCTTTCGCTCCGCATCATATTTATATTTTAAAGGCGTGACACTTTCCGCAGTACATATCAACAAAAAAAGGAGTATGTTTGCTGTGGAAAACATCGTTTTGCAAATCGGCGCCGCGCTTGACAAGGTTCTCGGTCTTCTGCCCGTACAGATCATGACGCTTGCCTGCGCCGCGCTCAGCGTAGTCGCCTTTATCATCCAGATTTTTTATATTTCTGCCTGCTCCGGAAATATCAAGAATTATCGCAGGATCAAAAGGTTTGTAGTCAGAAGAGGGGATATCGCCCTCTCCAATGCTCACCGCTTTTACAAAAAGTGCGTGAAACATATGCCAAGAAGCATCAGAAAGGCGTGGAAAAATCACGCGCTGGTCGGGTCTGAATATGCCGGTAGCGATCTTCAGTACAGAATGAACAAGACGCTGACCAAAGAAAAACGTCCGATGATGTTCTATTATTACGTCGCGTTTTCGTGCGTGGCGGCGCTCCAGACGTTGCTTATATGCAAAGGGCTTGAATGGACGGTGGCTGTCTGCTATACCGCGCTTGTGGCGGCTGTCTGGGCGGCGATCGGTCTTGTTGCCAGGCTGTATGCGTATATCGCTTACAAGCGTGACAGAAACGCGGCGGCAGGAATACTGCGCATTTTTGAAAACAGGCTTACCCTGGAGGACAAAAGCCGCGCGAGAGTGTATTTCGTCAAATCCGATTGTGTTGACGGAATAAAGAGAGCTTCCGACGTTCCTTCTTCGGACGCAAAAGAAAAGCTTGCAGACTGCGTGCAGTCTTTCATAAAAGAAAAGCCTGACAAGGAGCTCGCCTCGATCGTTGCGGGCGGACTTCAGGAAAGCGTATGCGCAAGCGGCGCGGCGGACGGGCAGGATTCCGCATTGAAAAACGCCGCGGACGCGTTGAAAAAATATAGCGCTTAAAGGTTGCCAAAACCCGAGAAACAGTGCTATTATATTGAATAGGAGTCGCGGATTTCTGTTAAAATCTACCGAGCGTTCGGCGTAAGGGCGGAAATGCGCGGCTTTGTTTTCTTGAAAACCTATGCGGATTTTCGCGGAAGGAGGGAAGTCGATGATCGAGATCTTCAAAACAGACGAATCTGAAAAACTCCAGCACGTGCAAGAGGAGATATTCTCGGCAGAAGGGTTTTCTCCCAAAGATTGCTGGATAAATCTGGTAAACCCCAGCGACAAGGAAATAGAGTACATAGCCGGGATCACCGGCATTGAAGCCGACGTCCTCAAAACTCCTCTCGATGATGAAGAAAGATCGCGCGTGGAAAACGAAGAAGATTATTCCATGGTCCTCGTCGACATTCCTGTGATAGAGGAAGAGGCGGATTATTACAGCTATTTCACGATACCTCTCGGCACTTTCATCAAAATGGACTGCATAGTCACCGTTTGTCTTAAAGACACGGCGGTGTTGCGTGATTTTGCAAGAAACCGCATCAAGTCTTTCGCGACATATAAAAAGACCAGGTTTCTGTTCCAGATCCTGTACAACATAGCTACGAAATTCTTGAATTACCTCAAACAGATAGACAAAGCAAGCCAGCGTATTCAGAACGAATTGCACAAGTCGACAAGGAACAAAGAGCTCATACAGATGCTCGACCTTGAAAACTCCCTTGTATACTTCAGCACTTCGCTGACCGGCAACGACGCCGTGATCACCAGGTTGCTTTCGACCAAGACCACGAACAGCAGCATAGTCAGGATATACGAAGAGGACAAGGACCTCCTTGAAGACGTAGCGGTTGAAACGAAACAGGCAATGGAGATGTGCTCGATTTACAGAGACATTCTTTCAGGAACCATGGACGCATACGCTTCAGTCATTTCCAACAATCTGAATATCGTGATGAAAGTTTTGACCTCAGTCACTCTCGTGTTTTCCATCCCAACGCTGATAGCCTCGTTTTTCGGCATGAATACCGGCGTTCCGTTTGAAAACAAATGGTGGGGGTTCTGGGTGGTCATTGCGATCAGCGCGGCAATATCCGCGATCCTGGCGCTGTTCCTGAAGAAGAAAAAACTGTTGTAAAACATATTTTCGTAAAAAGGCGGCGTCTCGGAGAAGAGGCGCCGTTTTTATCGGAAAGAACTGAGAACAAAGCTTTCGATTATATAAAACGCGCACGAAAGCGGCGTAAAAAAAGGTCAAAAAATTTTCTTGAAAATCCCGTAAATTTGTTTGACATCGCGCGGCGGTAATGATATTATATAAAAGCTGTCGAAAAAACAGCACGAATATTTACCCGTGGGGGTGTAGCTCAGTTGGCTAGAGCACCTGCCTTGCAAGCAGGGGGTCAAGGGTTCGACTCCCTTCATCTCCACCACACGGGCTCATAGCTCAGCTGGTTAGAGCACACGCCTGATAA
>CALWKT010000031.1 GCA_944381335.1 uncultured Christensenellaceae bacterium | reverse complement strand
CAAGACCGACCTCGATCTTGACGAGCCCCTGTTTGAAATATGCCTTCGTCGGGACAAGGGTGAAACCTTTCTGCTCCACCTTTCCGCGCAGACGGTCTATCTCGTGACGGCGCAGAAGGAGCTTTCTCGTCCTGGTCGCCTCCGTATTGAAATAGCTGCCTTTTTCGTACGGCGTGATATGGCAGTTTACCAGCCACATCTCCCCGTCGCGGACCAGACAGAACGCGTCTTTCAGATTTATGTGCCCGAGTCGCACCGACTTGACCTCGCTGCCGGCAAGGACAATGCCCGCTTCGTAGGTCTCGTCGATAAAATATTCGTGATATGCCTTTTTGTTGGCGGTGATTATTTTAATGCTTTCCATATAATTAATGATTTACCGATTAGTATATATTTTATCACAACGCGCGCGCCATTACAACACTTTTGCCCTCTTGGCGCAGTAAGCCGCTTTTGCCTCTTGCGGATTCTCTCTTTTACTACAAAATTCTCCGCCTTTCCGCGCTCCTTCTTTTAAGAAGGTCCAACAAGCGGCTGTCCGATATGTTTTCTCGTCCGTATTCTTACTCTCGCCTGATTGCCGCTGAGAAGTGATACGACTCGCATATGTGCGTAGCAGTTTTAAGTGCATATGCCGCTGTCTTTACAAGGCAGGTCGCACATACCCCGTTTTTGCCCTTACGCTCTGCAAACTGCTGCCTTGCGGCGGCGATACGGGTTCGCCTGCGTAGCAGGTGGAAGTTTCAGGCTTGCAGATCGAGGCGGATACGAGGCAAAGCGCGCAGGCAATACCCGTGGGTATTGTCAAGCGGTTTAACAACGTAGCTGTCCGATATGCACGCCTTAAACCGCACCTTTTATCGCCGCCGCAAGGCTATAAAACAAAAAAACTCCGTCTCGTGTGAGACGGAGCTGAAATTCTTTTGTTTCTTCGTTATCTCTTGACTATGAAGAACACGACCGCGAGCACCAGCATGAGCACGAAGCAGACCGCCGTGAGCTTTTTGAGCACGCTCTCTCTGCTTCTGGACTTGTTCTTGTCCGCATACGTATCCGTTTTTTCATCTCCGCCCAGACTTCCTATATTGTCATTGGTTCCTTTCTGCATCAGTACAAAGACGATACCGCAGATGCCTATCACAGCCATCAGTATCATCAAAAGCGGCTCAAGCCACTGAGAAACTTCATACGGAACGTTTGCTATCGCACCGAGCGTATATACGATATTCATTGAGAATACCCCTCCGATTTTATGATTGCTAAAACATAATAGCACACCGATAAAGATTTATCAAGCGTTTTTACAGTATTTTTTATGTATGGAGAATAAATGCGGGCGGCAAAGTCTGAAAAGTCCTATACACATCTGCGGCGGGAAACGGCATATTATGCACAAGGCGCGAATTTTCGCCGCCCTATCTCTGAAACGGAGGAGTAAAATGACAAATTTTCAGACATTTGCAAGCGATCTGCCCTACCCGGAACTCACAGCGTATTCCGTCTCCCGCGGCGACGTGACCGCGCTGACCGACGATTACGCCGGAAGGGAAAGCGAGACGACCGCGATAATGCAATACGCATACCAAAGCTACATATTGAAAGAAAAATACCCTGAAGTCGCAAAGGTCCTGGAAAGAATCGCGATCGTAGAAATGTCGCACCACGAAATGCTGGCTGAAGCGATAATCCAAAGCGGCGGCGATCCCGTTATCGCGGGCAGACATTGTTTCTGGTCCGGGAGCGCGGTCAATTATGCGGAAGACCTGTGTTCCGTACTCAAAGCCGATCTTCAAGGCGAACTGAACGCGATCGCCGCCTACAAACGCACGATCGCCGCACTTTCCAACAAGTCGATAGTCGCGCTTATCGAAAGGATAATCCTCGACGAAGAACTGCACGTGAAGATATTCAAAAAGCTTATCGAAGAATACGGATGTAAATAAAAAAGCCCCTTTTCGGGGCTTTTTTATCTGAAAAACTGCGAAAGTCCGACAAGTATCTCTTTGTATCTGCAAGGATCGAACTCCGTTATTTCAACGCCCTGCGAGATGTCGGCTTCCCCGCTCTCGGCATATGCGATCGCCTCTTCTTCGCTTACCGTTATTTTATAGAAAACCGCTTCTTTTTCAAGTTTATCGAAATAAACGTAAAGGTATTTCCCGTTGCTATCGTAATTTATAAGCGAAAAACGATATCCTTCGTTATCTCCCGCCTCCTTACCTGACGCCGTTTCCGCTTTCAACTGTGCCGCGGCGTTGCGGTTTTCGTCGTCGTTTTTGTATTTAGGTCTGTCTATTCTTACGGGATTCAGCTTGTCGACGTGTTCTTCGCCCCAACGGTTATCGCTGAGAAACTGCGTGAATTCGGGATTATCTTCTGTCGGATCGTCGGTGCAGATGGCAAAATTTTCGCTTTCAATGATATAGCTGTAGGAGTCCTGTTCAAACATGCAGATAAGATATATGTTTTCTATTGCATTTTCGCTGGGGGTCTTATTTGCGTATTTCTGATGGTTATCGCTCAGTACTATTCTGTAAAGAACATGGCCTTTTCCGTCGTTTTCCACTGTTACGACAGTTGTCTGTCCGCAGAAAGGACTGACGTCTTCAAGATAGTAGTCTTGCGCCTTTGCCCACGGCGGAGTGGACATTCTGCCCAGAAAGTAACAGATAACTATTATAATGACTACGACAAGAACTGCGACGATAAACGCAAAACCGAGCTTCTTCAAAATCTTCGCCATAAATCCCCTTTTTTTATTCATTATATTTTAAAACGTACGATTTTTCAATACCTCGGCGAAAAATCTTCGGACAAAAAAACGGAAGCCCGATAATGACTTCCGTTGATTTTAAAAGCATATTCAGTAGTCCTGAGTCTTAAAGCAACTTGCCTTCCGCCGCTTCGAGCACCTCTTTTCTGCGTTCATCGGCATCCTTGGCGGTCTTTGCGTTGACGGACACGTATACTTTGAGCTTGGGTTCCGTTCCGCTGGGTCTTATGCACACCCACTCGTCGTTGCCGAGCGTGTATTTGATAACGTTGGTTTCGGGAAGAGTTATAGGCGCAGTCTTGCCGTCTGCGAACTTTTCTACCCTCTTTTTGAAATCCAGCTTCGATACCGTCTTTATGCCCGCGAATTCGGTAAAATATTCCGCCCTCGCCTTTTCCATGATATCCGCCATCTTCTGCATACCGTCGAGTCCTTTGAACGCAAACGACTTGCTGGTTTCAGCAAAATATCCGTAGGTTTCAAATATCTCCTGCAATCTGTCGTAAAGTTTCTTACCCTTGTACTGGTAATAGCACACCATCTCTGAGAAAAGCATGCTGGCGACTACTGCGTCCTTATCCCTCGCGTGAGTGCCGGAGAGGTAACCGTAGCTTTCCTCGTAACCGAACATAAAGGTGTGTTTGCCGCTGACTTCCCACTCCTTTATCTTCTCGCCTATGAACTTGAAGCCGGTCAGCACGTCGAAAACCGTCATGCCGTAATTCCTGGCGATCTTGTCCGCAAGGCTGGTCGTGACTATCGTCTTGACCACAGCGCCGTTGGCGGGCAGATCTCCTCTCTCTTTGTGTCTCAAAAGGATATAATCGAGAAGGAGCGCGCCTATCTGGTTGCCGGTAAGCAAAGTGAACTCGCCCTTGTCGTCTCTTACTGCAACGCCCATACGGTCGCAGTCGGGGTCGGTGCCGATGACTACGTCCGCGCTTATCTTGTCCGCAAGTTTTATGCCCAGTCTGAGCGCGTCCGGCTGTTCGGGATTGGGCATAACGACTGTGGAAAATTCGGTATCCGGATTTTTCTGTTCCTCGACGACCTCGACCTTTATGCCCATGCGCGAAAGCATGGTCGTGACGGGCACGTAGCCGCTGCCGTGTATCGGGCTGTAAACCAGCTTCATCTTCGCGCCTTCCGCGGCGACGGCTTCCGGCGACAGCGAAAGCCGGGATATTTCCGCATAATAATCTTCGTCAAGGCTCTTGCCTATCACGGTGATATAGTCGTTCAGCTTAAAGCCGTCCTTGCCCTTTATTTCACTTCTGTCTGCGGTCGCGACGTCGGCAAGCGTTATGCCGAAATAATCCGTCTTGTCTATAAATCCGACAACGACGGCTGTGGCTTCGGGCGACATCTGCGCGCCGTCCTCGCCGTAAACCTTATAGCCGTTGTATTCTTTGGGATTGTGGCTGGCGGTTATCATAACGCCCGCTATCGCGTTGGTGTGTCTTACCGCATAGCTGCACATAGGCA
>CALWKT010000030.1 GCA_944381335.1 uncultured Christensenellaceae bacterium | reverse complement strand
CTCTCATACCCGTGATAACCGCATACGTGTTCGACGAAAGGTATGTCAAGGTCAACGGCGACGGCAAGTTCGTGACCGACAACTTCCTCAAGCTCAACGCGGTCGACAAGCTGTTCGGCTGGGTCGGCGCACAGGCTGTCACCAATTCTTCTGCACAAGGGTTTTACGGCAACGTCACGCTGGGATAAAACCGAAGCGGGTTTTGCTTATCTGCGCGGGTCCGGGACAAATGTCCGCCGGAGCAAGTAGAGGTAACGTTTTTGGAACGTCCATATAGTCCGCAGTCTATATGGTCAAGCCGCGATCGGATTTTTTAAAAGGCTCGAATTATTGAAAATAGGGTAAAAAAACGGCGCCGCTTATTGCGGTGCCGTTTCGCTTTCTTAAAATACGATCAGATATCGTCATCGTCGTCCGGATTTTCGTCTTCGTCTTCGTCCTCTTCTTCGTCGCCTTCAACGTCGTTGGCGTCATAGGTGAAGTCGTCTTCGAATTCGTCTTTGTACTCTTCCTCTTCGTCTTCCTCTCCGGTTTCTTCTTCGTCGAAGTCTTCGCTGTAATCTTCACTGTCGAAGTCTTCGTTGTCGTCGAAGGGTTCTTCGTAATCGTTCCAGGCTTCTTCGTCTGCGAGTTCGTCAAAAGAAACTTCGTTTTCATCCTTTTCTTCAGGCTGATCGTCCTTTTCGTATTCCTCGTCCGCTCCCAGCTTGCCCGCCTTGCGCGCGCAATCCGCACAGATTTTTTCACCCGGTTCGAGATAGTTTATGTGGCAAACGGGACAGAGAAGTTCGTCTTCGTCTTCATCGTCCAGGAGAGTTGCGCCTCCTATTTTCAGTTCGGCTTTGCAGACGTCGCAATAGTCCTCTTCGACGGGAATCCAGTTGAGTTCGCATCTGGGACATTTCTTGTATTTAGCCATAATCGTTACCTCACAATTTTTCCTTTAACACAGGCAGAATGTCCTTGCCTATGCGTGTAGTATTATATTCACTATTTGTATGTTTGTAAACACTTTTTTATAAATTTTTTCAATTTTTACAAAGATTTTCTTTAATGCGCGCGCGTCGTGTGCGCGCGCGCTCGGAATAGCAATAAAAATGCGCGTGAAATGCAGGAGAAAGCGCGCAGGTAAAATACTGAAAAGGGCGTTTGAAAAGAGGAACGCCGCGCCGGAAAGAGAGTGCGGCGCGGCGCAGAGGAGTACCGCTTTTGCGGCACGGGGTGTATCTTGTATTACGGGAGTGACGCAACGCGTTTTTTCGTCATACCGCGCCCTCCATGATCATCTTGTCCGCAAGCAGAGCGATGAATTCACCGTTGGTGGGCTTGTCGTTCGCGGAATATATCTTGATGCCGAAGATCTGGTTGATGTTTTCGATCTTGCCGCGGTTCCACGCGACTTCTATCGCGTGTCTGATCGCGCGTTCGACCTTGGACGGCGACGTGGAGAAACTCTCCGCAATGCCGGGATAAAGTTTTTTTGTTATGCTGTTTATGACTTCGGGGTGATCGATCGTCATTTTGATCGCTTCGCGCAGAAACTGATATCCTTTTATATGCGCGGGTATGCCCACGGATATGAATATGTTGGCGAGTTTTTCGTCAAGCGTGTGACGTGAACGGCGTATTGCCTGTCTCATTCTGGACTCGTCGTCGCGGACCGCAACAGGCGAGTATTTGACTCTCGAACACTCGATAAGGCGTTCTTTGAGCGCACCGGAAGAAAGCGGCTTGAGCATATAGTAATCCGCGCCTGCGTTTATCGCTTTGCGTATGAAAGCGTCGCCGGTAAGCCCTGACGTCACGATGAACACCGGGCGTTTGCGCAGTTTGGAATAATCCACGTTGGCGAGCACTCCGTATCCGTCCAGATGCGGCATCACGATGTCGAGAGCAACGGCGTCCGGCGCCAGGGTCTCGATCTTGGCAATGGCGTCCAGTCCGTCTTTTGCCGTAGCTATCACTTCGACGTCGGGGTCGCCCTCGAAAGAACGGGCGAGAGATTCAGCACATTCGCTTTCGTCGTCGGCGATTAAAAGTCTTATTTTCTGCATAATGTTACCTCCGTTTTCTGACAAAAATCATTTTATTGCAAAAATTTTCGTGCTCAAAGAAAAAACGGTGGCAAAATCGGGGATTTTATGGCGAAATTCAAGGAATTATCATATTTGTAATTTTATTTTACAAATTTTTATATTGACTTGTAATATTGTGCCGGCTGTGATAAAATAAAACCATGGAATTTTGCAAGAAACTCAGGTTACTCAGAGAAGAAGAGGGAGAGACGCAGGCTCAGCTTGCTGCAAAACTCAACGTTGCTCAGTCCACCGTCGCGCAATGGGAGGCGGGAACGCGCATGCCGTCTGCGGAAGCGGTCGTGGCGCTGGCGCGCTGTTTCGACACGTCGGCTGACTTTATACTGGGGATAGTGGATGAAAGACTGCGCCTTGTGCCTTATTACAAAGATCTTTCGGACGAGGAGCAGACCTTCATACAGGCGTATTCTCAGCTTTCCCGTGAACGTAAGAATGCGGTGGGAGAGGTCGTCAGGCTTTTTCTTTCCGATTCTGCGGAAAAATAGGCGGGTCCCGATGAGAGCTGTTCTGAAAGAAAACTGTCAGCGGAGAAATATAATTGACTACGCGTATATGCAATGATATAATTTTTTTATGCGAAAAGAAAAGGAAAAGGCGCTGAAACCCGCAAAAAACAGAATATGGGAGCTTGATTTTCTCAGAGGCGTATGCGTGCTTCTGATGATCTTTGACCATTTCATGTTCGACATCGGCGACATCTTCGGCAAAGAGTGGGCGGCGGTGCAGGGCACCGATTTCTTCATCGGACTGTACGAACGCGCGCTTGTATATGCGGAAAGCCCTCTGAGGCTGGTCA
>CALWKT010000029.1 GCA_944381335.1 uncultured Christensenellaceae bacterium | reverse complement strand
CGTAGCGTAATATATCTTGAGTTTCTTGCCGTTGAAAGTCGGGGGCTCGTTGGCAAGCACCGCTTCTCTTATTATATCGTTGAGGACGCCCGTCGCGACCCTCTTGCTGGCTTCAGCGTAAACTTCCATCGCGGTAGCAAGCAGTTTCTCCACTCTCTGTCCCGTTTTTGCAGAAACGTACATAGGCACGAAATAGGACATGAATTTGAGTTCGCCTTCGAGTTTTTTGTTGAACGTATTGACCGTGTAAGCGTCCTTTTCGACCGCGTCCCACTTGTTCATGACTATGACGGACGGCTTGCCCTGTTCGTGCACGTAGCCGCAGATCTTGACGTCCTGTTCGCTCATCCCCGCCTGCGCGTCTATGACCACGATCACGATATCGGCGCGCCTGATCGCGGCGAGCGAACGGATCACGCTGTACTGCTCCACCCCTTCGTCGACGCTGGATTTTTTCCTTATGCCCGCAGTGTCTATGATGTTGAACTTGTGCCCCTGCCATTCGAATGCGGTGTCGATCGCGTCCCTCGTGGTTCCGGAGATGTCGCTGACTATAACGCGTTCGTAACCGAGTATCTTGTTGGTGATCGACGATTTGCCGGCATTGGGCTTGCCCACTATCGCGACGTTGAGCACTTCGGGATCTGTTTCAGCCGGAGTTTTGTCAATATTTTTGACCACTTCGTCGAGAAGATCGCCTATCCCCAGTCCCTGCTCAGCGGATACCCCGATCGGATCGCCTATGCCCAGGTTGTAAAAATCGTATATCCTGTCCTGTTCGTAATTGTCCAGTTTGTTGACTGCGAGAATCACGGGTTTTTTGCTCTTTCTGAGAAAAGATGCGACCTCAATGTCGTTTGAAGTCAGCCCACCCTTGCCGTCAACGACGAAAATTATCGCGTTGGCTATATCCACCGCGACCTGCGCCTGACGGCGGATATGAGACCACATCTCGTCTTCGCTCTTTATGTCGAGACCTCCCGTATCGATCAGCGTGAAAGAATATCCGCACCACTCCGCGTCGCAGTACAGACGGTCGCGCGTCACTCCCTCGTAATCCTCCACGATGGACACGCGCTTGCCGACTATCTTGTTGAAAAGCGTGGACTTACCCACGTTGGGTCTGCCGACAATCGCAACCAAAGGTTTAACCTGCATAACCTGTCGCCTCCTTTGCCGCGCGCACCAGATCAGCACCGGACGCGCTCACTATTATCTTTGTATTCAATCTTTTTTCCAGTTCTTCCACGCTTATCCCGTCAAGGAAGGTATGCGTGAATTCTCTCAGCATCGCCGAAGGGATCACCGTATATGCCGGCATATCCTTCGCCTGTGCGATGATGTCTGTCGCGGTTATCAGTCCGGCAACGGTGATGCTCCTGCCGAACCAGTCGTTGTAGATATCCACCACCCTGAACCTGCACGCAGGGAAATACGCCGCCACTTTGTCAAGACATTTTTTCAGTTCTTCTTTGAACGACTGACCTGTGACGAACGCGATCTCAGCCGCTTTTTCACAGACTTCAAGTCCTTTGAGGCTCTCGTCAACCGCGTTTTCGAATTCCCTGACCAGCCCTACGCCGTTTTCTATCTGAGAAAAGTCGCCGTAACTTTCGAAGGACGGCAGTTCCAGTTCCGCTTTCGGATAAAATTCGTCCGAACAGTAAGCAAATCCGCCTCCCGCTTTCTTGTCGAAGGCTTCGACCTGACAGATCACCTCGCGCGCGCACTCCCTGTCAATCGGTTCAAGCTTTTTCAGCCCTTCCCTGTGACCCGTAAGCCCGACAGGGACTATCGCGACAGAAGCGACGTACGGCCTGAGTTTCGCCAGTTCTTCAAGCGTTTCGGCGAGGATCTCTCCGTCGTTCAGTCCTTTGCAGAGGACTATCTGAGTGTGCATATATATCCCGTGAGCCGCCATCAGCTTCATCTTTCCGAACAGCTTCGCGCCTTCGGGGTTCGCTATCATCTCGACCTTGCGCTTTTCGTCAAAGCAATGCACGGAAATATAAAGCGGGCTCAGGTGCAGCCTGAGTATCCTCTCCATCTCCTTGTCTCCGACGTTGGTCATAGTCACGTAATTGCCGCTGACGAAAGACAGCCTGTAATCGTCGTCCTTTACGTAAAGCGTATCCCTCATCCCCTTGGGAAGCTGATCGACAAAACAGAAAACGCATTTGTTCCTGCAGCGTATCGGCACCAGCTGCCCCTCGTCGTCAAACTCGACGCCGATGTGTTCTTCAGCAAGTTTTTCCACCTCGCAATCCACAAGCTCGCCGTCTTTTGTGCGCGCGTTGATCGTGAATTTTTCGGCTTCGTCGTAAAAAATATAGTCAAGGACGTCTTCGTACGGATGACCGTCGAAGCCGAGAATTTCGTCGCCGACCTCGAAACCGAGCTCCGCCGCAACGCCGTTTTCGTCAACTTTAACTATTTTGGGCATAACGTCTCCTTTAAGACAACAGTTCTGTAAGATTATATAATATCCGCGCAATAAAGTAAAGCAAGCGCGCGCAAATAAAAAAGCCGATCTCCGCCGGACGCGGCGGAGATCAAGTTCAAAGCCGTAAAAAACCCATCACGCCTTCAACCGGCGCGTCTCTTTAAGTTCAGTAAACTCATGTTTTTCAGGAGACAAAGACAAAACCGTCTGAAAAAACATTGACGCCAGCGTCCAGAAAACCGCAACGTAAACGATTCTGACTGAAAACAGATCCTCTCTGAAAACTATCTGAAAGTCTCTAAAAACCGAATACGTATTGCCCAAAATACAACCCAGAGCAAAAACCGTGCCCGCAGAACGCGGCTCGCACACTACCGCGCTGAGAAGCGCCGCGCAAAGATACCCCCACCTGCCAGCCGCAAATCCCGCTCCGGGATCCGCCGCCGCAACGACGCAGATCGCGCCGACGGTGAGCGCGCAGAAAAAACCTGCCGCGTCTTTTCTCTGTACAAGAAGCGCCGCGCCGGTAAACGCGAGAAAAACCGCCGAAGGAGCCACCTTCACCCTTTCGCCTGAAGGTTCAAAGCACATCAACGCAAGCAAAATGACAACGTATGTCAGAGTCCTTATCCCTCTGCCTGTAACGCATACCCTCACCGCAAAAGCCGCTGTAAAGGCGAACAAAATAAAAACCACCGCATACTCCATCTCAGATAGTATACGGCGAAGCCTTGATTTTGTCCTCGGTCAGACCTGTAAATTTATGGAAACTGTCAGACTTTTTCTATCGTCTCGATCACAATGGGTTCACACGGCACGTCGTCATAATAACCGTACCTGCCCGTCTTTACTTCAGATATCCCGACGGCGACGTCAAGACTTTCCTTGTCGTCGAGTTTTCCGAATGCGGCGTATTCTCCGTCGAGGAACGTGCAGTCGGCAACGCAGATGAAGAACTGTGAACTTGCGCTGTCCTTGACCTGAGTGCGCGCCATTGACAGCACTCCCGGCACGTGAGAAATAGGATTCCTGACTCCGTTTGACGCAAACTCGCCCTTGACGGACCTGGCGCGTCTTTCTCTCATGGAAGCGTCCATGCCTCCGCCCTGGATCATAAACCCGGGGATCACCCTGTGAAAAATAAGTCCGTCGAAAAACTTTTCATCGATCAGCGACGAGAAATTGGCAACGGTCAAAGGCGCCGCTTTTTCGTCAAGAGTTGCTTTCATTTTCTTTCCGTTTTTGAGTTTTATAACGATTTTCATAACGTCTCCTTAAGTTTTTTATTCGCAGAAATCCACACTGTGAGATCTTTCAACCACCGTTTTCGCATATGCCAGTACGGGCAGATGGACGGGATGTACGGCGTATTTTTCAAGCGCTTCGGGGCTGTCCAGCGTGCATATCAGCGCAACGTCGTAGCTTCTGCCTTCTTTTTTGAAGTCTTTGCCTGAGACAATATCGGAAAGACCTTCTATCTTCCCTTTCATTGAAAGGAATCTTGAGATCAGTTCGTCCGCTTCTCCCTTGCAGTCCTCTTTGAGTCTGTACATCACAACGTGCTTTACCATATTTTCTCCTTTTTTATTTATTCTCCGGGTTTTCCGCCTCGTCTGTGTTTTCCGGCTTGTCTGCGGTACCCGCAGCGGAATTACTTGCGCGTTCCGCCGCCGAGTCTGCGCGCACTTTGTTTATCGCGCAGCTTTGCTTGTATATCTCTTTTGCAAAACCTTCTATCGCGTTCGCGTCGAAAAACTTGCGCTGATTGTAAAGATATTCCTGTTTTATATTGTTGTTGTTTATGAAACCGAGTACAGCCGTAGCAAGCTGCTCGTCCTTTCCTCCGCGCATGGCAAGCTGCTCTTCGGTAAGGAAGGTATGATTGCCCTTTTCGTTGTTGTTAAGGCTTCTGATCAACACGCACGGGATATTTTTCGCAAAGACCTCGTACATTGTCA
>CALWKT010000028.1 GCA_944381335.1 uncultured Christensenellaceae bacterium | reverse complement strand
CGCCCAGACCGTCAGCGACCATCGCGGGCACCCAGCCGAACAGCAACGAACGGCGCACAGTCATAGCGAGCACAAATATCGCGACTGCGGAAGCGAGCCCTGTGATCGGCGCGACCTTGAACAGCGTGGCGAAGCGGTGACGGTAGAACAGCGAAATGACTATCATGGATCCTATCGGTATCGTGGTATAAAGCAGCGAATATCTCATCGCCTTCTTGAAATTCACAATAAGGTTTGAGCTGAAACCGAATTTACTGTTTGAGCTCATGTGATGATTTATAACGTCGGAAACGCAGTACTGCCCCCACGTGAAAAACACGACGTAAAGCAGATAAAGAATCACCAGCCAGACGATCGAAAGATTGATCTGAAGGCTGTTATTCTGAATGATATTGCCCGCCTGTTCGAATTTTGCCGCGAGCATTTCATACGCCTCTGCCTGCATCTGGGGATCGCCCTTAAGCGCTTCGCTGACGTATATTCTTACGGCGTTGCCCAGGTCAAGTTCGTTCAGATTGTTACGAAGCCCCGAAAGCGTCGGCCAGATCGCGCTGACGGTCAGTACGCTGAACAGAAACGTCACAACGATCAGAAACACAAGCAGTTTGTAAACGATCGAAAACCTCGACGTCAGAATACTAAGGGAATGTTTAAAAGACATATTTTACCCCCAATAATTATTTTCGTTGATGTCTGCGGTCTCCACGTTTTCAACGTCGAAGAAGATCACGTACATCAACACATGATAGTACATCAGAGCAAACACGTAGAATAACACGTCAAGCACCTGAGTAAGCACCATAATGTCGAAAGCGTTGACTATAACGAGCGGCACGTATGCGATTATCACAGGCAACGTGACCGCGGGCAGCAACTTACCCGCTTTGTTGATAGAAGCCGTCCAGCTGAGTTTTATGGATTTGAACAAACCGAATCCCCTCATCGTCATATTTGGAATCGTCAGAATCAACATTGCCGCGACGAAAAGGAATAATCCGACGAACAGAATCACCGTGATCGCGCACAGCGCAACCGTTGCGGCTTTTATCGTTACGACCTTTGACCAGAAAAACACGAATACGGTCGTCACGATGCCGAGAAGTTCCATCAGCAACATCAGCACGATCATCCCTTTTGCGACAGGCAGGAAATTGTTGTTGACCAGTCTGAAAAGATTGTGCGCGCTGAATTTGTAGAAATGACCGTAACGCATTTTGTGCTGTACACTGCCAACGCATGCCGAAGCGCAGAACGCATAAAGCAGGAACGCAAGGATCATGACCCCTATTTTATACGGTTTATTGAGGTCTGTTCCGGCAAGAAACACTTCTGAAAAACTGACGGAATTGTCCAGCTGTTCGCTGAAAAGAAGTCGTATCAGAGAAACCGGGGACGAGATCAGCCCGAGCACGAGCGCCGGGAGGATGCAATACGCCAGCATTCTCCAGAAGTTCTGTTTCAGATATCCGAAAGTAGTTTTCATGTAAGACATAAGCTACTCCTTTGTCACGAAATCAACGACGTCCTGCGGAGACGAAGCGAAAAACACGATGTTTTTCTGATTCATCTTGTCGTAATCGCCGAAGCCCCATTTGCATACTATGCAGTCCATACCGCATTGCGCGGCGCCGTCCACGTCGAAATCGGTATCCCCGATCATCACACATTCGTCCGCTGTCGCGCTGAGATTTTCAAGCGCGTATTCCAGCACTTCTTTTTTTGTCTCTCTTACATTATAGCACAAACCGGACGTGAAAGTAACACAATCGTAAATTCCGAACTTTCTGAGCAGTCCGACAGCTTCTTCATGCTTTTTGCATGTCGCCACGCACACTTTGAAACCGGCGGCGGAAAGCGCTCTGAAACTCTCCTCTATCCCGTCGTAAAGTTTTGTCGTACCGATATATTTAGTCGTGTATATCGAACGGAACAGCGCGACCGCCTCGTACGCCTTGTCCTTGTCCTTGAAATAGGAATAAAAGGTGTCCGAAAGCGGCGGACCTATATATCTGTGATACAGGCTCTCGTCCACGTCCAGTCCGTAATGCGGAAACACTTCGCGGAAGGTCTTGTAGATGCCTTCCGAAGTGTCGCATATCGTGCCGTCGAAATCGAAAAACAAATATTTGTACATCAGTCCTTCATACTTTCGAGCTGGGCACGGAGTTTGAGCGCCTTTTCTCTGTTCGCCTGCAGCTTCTGCTCTTCTTTTTCAATGAGCGCTTTGGGGGCTTTGGACGTAAAGCCGACGTTGGCAAGCAGTCCTTCGCTCCTCTTTATTTCGGAATTCGTCTTTTCGAGTTCCTTGTTCAGGTTTTCTATCTCTTTTTCTATGTCCACCAGTTCTCCGAGCGGGACGACTATTTCGCCGTAACCGCCGAACAGAGAGACGGTCTTGCCGCTTATGCCCGACTTGTCCGCGCAGAAATCTATGCTCTCTACGCCCGCGAGTTTCCTGATGTAATCGGCTTCCTTTTCTCTGACCGGACTTGCGACGAGATGGATGTTCACTTTCTTGGAAGGCGCGACGCCCTTTTCCGCTTTCATATTGCGGATCGCGCGGATCGCTTCCATCACGTTCTCGAAATACGCCCTGTCCTTGGAATAGGTGTACTTCTTCTCATACTGCGGCCACGGCGCAAGCATGATCGTGCCCTTTGTCGTGGGCAGATGCTGATATATCTCCTCCGTGATGAACGGCACGAACGGATGCATCATCTTGAGAATGTTTTCAAGCACGTAGAGAAGCACCGTCACCGTGTTTGCCTTCTTGTCCTCGTCGCCGCCGTACAGCGCCGTCTTGGAAAGCTCAATGTACCAGTCGCAGAACTGAGACCATACGAAGTCGTAAAGTTTGGCGTTGGCAAGACCCAGTTCGTACTTGTTGAGCGCAGCGGTGACGTCCTTCACCGTGCGGTTGAGACCGGAGAGGATCCACTTGTCGGCGACGGTGAGCCTGAACGAGCCCATCGGCTTTGTCTTTACGCCTTCAGCGTTCATCAGCACGAAGCGCGACGCGTTCCACAGTTTATTCATGAAGTTTCTCGCGCTCTGCGTCTTTTCGTCGATATAACGGGTGTCTCCGCCGGGAGAAATGCCCTGAGTCAGCGAGAATCTGAGGCTGTCCGCGCCGTACTGCTTGATTACGTCGAGCGGATCCACGCCGTTGCCGAGAGACTTGCTCATCTTCCTGCCGTACTGGTCGCGGACTATGCCGTGGATCAGCACTTCGGGGAACGGGATGTCGCCCATATGTTCGAGACCGGAGAATATCATTCTCGCGACCCAGAAGAAAATTATGTCGTAGCCCGTGACGAGAAGGCTGTTGGGATAGAAATATTTCAGATCCGCAGTCTTGTCCGGATAGCCGAGCGTCGAGAACGGCCACAGCGCGCTCGAAAACCATGTGTCGAGCACGTCCTCGTCCTGCTTGAAATGCGTGCCTCCGCACTTGGGGCATACGGTCGGCGCCTCTTTCGCAACGACGGTCTCTCCGCAATCCTGGCAGTAGTACGCCGGAATACGGTGACCCCACCAGAGCTGACGTGATACGCACCAGTCCTTTATGTTTTCCATCCAGTTGAGGTAAACCTTGGAGAATCTGGACGGAATGAATTCGACCTTCTTTTTCTTTACGACGTCGATCGCGGGTTTCGCGAGAACGTCCATTTTGACGAACCACTGTTTGGAAACGATAGGCTCGACGTTACAGCCGCAACGGTAGCACTGCCCCACGTTGTGCTTGTAATTCTCGATCTTGACCATGAACCCGCCCTTTTCGAGATCTTCTACGATGACCTTTCTGCTGTCCTGCCTGGAAAGTCCGCAGTACTTGCCGGCGTTCTCGTTCAGCGAGCCGTCGTCGTTCATCACGCGGATGACGGGAAGATTATGGCGTTTGCCGACCTCGAAGTCGTTGGGATCGTGCGCCGGAGTGATCTTGACCGCGCCGCTTCCGAAGTCCTTTTCGACATAATCGTCCGCGACGATCGGGATCTCTCTGCCGACAAGGGGAAGGATCAGGGTCTTGCCGACCATATCCGTGTATCTCTCATCCTTGGGGTTGACCGCAACCGCGGTGTCGCCCAGTATCGTTTCGGGACGGGTCGTTGCGACGACTATCTCTCCGCTTCCGTCAGCAAGCGGATATCTGATATGCCACAGATGCGAGTCCTGCTCGCTATATTCGACCTCGGCGTCCGAAAGTGCCGTCTTGCACGACGGGCACCAGTTGATTATCCTGTCGCCGCGGTAAATAAGCCCTTTGTTGTAAAGATTGACGAACACCTCTTTGACCGCCTTGGAGCGCTGCTCGTCCATCGTGAACGCCATGCGCGACCAGTCGCAGGACGACCCGAGGAACCTCGTCTGCTTCTCGATCCTGTCGCCGTATTTTTCTTTCCATGCCCACGCGCGCTGTAAAAAGCCTTCTCTGCCCACGTCCTGCTTGGTCAGACCTTCTTCTTCCTTCATCAGATTGACGATCTTGACCTCGGTCGCGATAGAAGCGTGGTCCACGCCCGGAAGCCACAGCGTGCAGAAACCGTTCATTCTCTTGAAACGGGTGATGACGTCCTGCATCGTATGATCGAGCGCGTGCCCCAGATGAAGCTGCCCCGTGATGTTGGGCGGCGGCATCATTATCGTAAACGGTTCTTTTTTCTTGTCTATGACCGCTTTGAAATACCCCTTTTCTTCCCACTCCTTGTAGAGTCTGCTTTCAAACTCCTGTGGGTCGTAAGTCTTTGACATCTCCATTTTTGTTTACCTCTGTATATTCCTCACAAATTGTTATCTGAAACGGTTTCTTATTCCGCGCCCGGTTTGCCGGCAGCGGATGCGCTCAGGCGCAAAGCACAGCGGTTATTCCACCCGCAAGAAGCAGGACCGCACCCGCCATCCTGACGACGTTGCGCCAGAATTCCCTCTTTTCTTCAACGACGGGAAGCGCGTCCGCGATTATCCCGCTGCCCAGCACGGTTATCAGCCCGACGACCATCAGGACAAGCCCGGTTATCACTCCAGGCTCGAGGAGCCTCTCGGGACTGAATTCAACTATCGCGCCGAAAAGACTCATTCCTTCTTTTCTCCGTCGTCCGGCTTTGCTTCCGGGACCTGAGACTGCGCGTTTTCTTCACCGTCTGCGACGTTGCCGGCGTCAGCGCCGTCTGCCCCGGCTTCAACGCCGTTTTCCTGCTCTTTCGCCACAACGTCAACCATTACGCTCCTGTTGTGGTAATCCTTGAGTCCGTACTCCGCTCTGACCACGGCGATATCCCTGCCGTCCAGAGGATTGCCGTTCTCGTCCAGCACGTCTAGTATCCCGCTCTTTCTGACCTGCGAAAGCTGTTTGCAGTATATGACGGTGTACTGAGTCGCCGCAATTACGGCAAGTAAACTGCCGATAGAAAGTATCACGATGTCCGCTATCTCTATCACTTTGCTGAACGGAACAAGGAAGGCGAAGAAAAGCCCGATGAACACGGTGAGCGCCGCGTACTTGCCCCACTTGTTCGCCATCTGCTCTACCTGGCGCTTGCTTGCGCGCATAAAGTATTTGCTTGTCACACCGATGAATATTTCCTTGGCGACGATGATCGCGACAAAAGCCCAGTTCACGTTGCCGGCAATGCCGAGCATAAGTATCGCAAACCCTTGCAGAAGTTTGTCCGCGACCGGATCAAGCACTTTTCCGATATCGGAAATGAGGTTGAAACGTCTTGCGATGAAGCCGTCTGCTATATCTGTAGCACTTGCGAAGACGAACAGTCCGAAAGCCGCCCACAGATACTCCGTCGCCGTCTTATCGACGCAGTAAGCGATCATCATTCCGATAAATACGGGCACGCAAATCAGCCTGATATACGTCAGGATGTTGGGCACCGTAAACAAATCCTTTTTCGAAAACTGCATATTTCCTCTCATGATGTGTTGTACTTATGAATTATAGCACAAGGAGCACCCGTTATCAACTTATTTTAATTATATATACCGCACAATTTTTTATACGCCGCCACAGCCCTCTGCGCACTCACTCCGCGCCTAAGGCTCGTTGCCGTACCCGCCCGAAAACCGACCGGTTCAGGACTCAAGGCTTCTTATATTACACCGTTTTGTCCATAAATCTGAACGCTTTCGATTTCAAGAAAACGACGGCGGGAATTTTTCTCATTATGCGATCTCTATCCTTATTTGCTTTGTTTCAACGCTTCCGGAAAAACAAGTCAAAGTACAAAAATCACGCCGCCGGAATAATATGTATTATGTCTTTTAAGACAATCAAGGAGGCAAAATGAAAAAAGCAATAACTTTACTGATGATATGTTGCGTGCTTGCGGTCGCGACGGTGTTCTGTTTCGCAGGCTGCACCCCCGAGCAGGACGCGATAAGACTGATAGAAGTCACTCATTCCGTGTTCTATGCTCCCCTGTACGTCGCGATCGACGGCGGCTTTTTCGAGGAAGAAGGCATCACGATCGAACTTTCCAACGGCGGCGGAGCGGACAAATGCATGACCGCAGTCCTGTCAGGTCAGGCAGACATAGGTTTCCACGGACCCGAAGCGGTAATTTACGTAGCCGCGGAAAAGGACGACGATTTCCCGATAATTTTTGGACAACTTACCGAAAAAGACGGTTCTTTCCTGATGGCAAGACAGCCGATGCCCGACTTTGAATGGAGCGATATGGCAGGCAAAGAGGTCATAGGCGGAAGGCGCGGCGGCGTGCCGGCTATGGCGCTTGAACACGCAATGCTCATAAACGGTCTGACCGACGGAGTGAACGTGACGATAAATTACGACGTCCAGTACGACCTGATAGGCGCGGCGTTCATAGGCGGTACGGGCGACTTCTGCACCATGTTCGAGCCTGCGGCGTCTGAAATGGAAGCTCAGGGCACCGGATACATCGTGGCGTCGGTAGGCGAAGCCGCCGGCGATATGCCCTTCACCGCATTCAGCGCAAAACAGAGTTATATTGAGCAGAACCCTGAAAAGATTCAGGCTTTCTGCAACGCGATCGCCCGCGCGATAGAATACGTCTACAACACTGACAGCGAAGAGATCGCGCGCCTTATTTCCCCCTCGTTCGCCGGCAGCGACGTGGCGACACTCGCAAACGCTATACAGGCATACAAGGATATCGGCGCATACTCGCCCTCTCTCGTGCCCGACGAGGAGGACTTCGACAGACTTCAGGACGTGATCATAGAAGCCGGCGTGATGGATTCAAAGACAGACTTCGGCAAGATCGTCAACCTCTCGTTCGCAGAAAAGGCGACTGAGTACGCAAAGTCTCTCGCGTAACGCGGTAAATACGGAGGTGAAGAAAATGGAGGAAAAGAAGATCTCCACTGAGAACACTTGCGCGAAAAGAACATCTGCCCATGTTTCAGGATCTGAAAACGCGACGAACGACGCGCTCGTAAGGTTTGAAGACGTTTCTCTGACCTATCATGACAAGACGGGCGAAACGCTCGCGCTCAACAGTCTGACTTTTGAAGTAAAAAGAGGTGAACTCCTCGGCGTTGTAGGTCCGAGCGGCTGCGGCAAGACAACCGTTTTGTCCATAATTTCAGGCATAATAAAACCGTCTGCCGGCAACGTAACGGTAGACGGCGCGTCTGCCGGGGAAAACCGCGACAAATGCGGCTATATGCTGCAACGCGACGAGCTTTTCCCCTGGCTGACAATCTCTCAGAACGTTCTGCTGGGCGCGAAGATAAAGAAAACGAAAGGAAAACGCGACTATGCGTTCGCCCTCCTCGACAAATACGGGCTGGGCGATTTCAAAAACCGCTACCCGTCTCAGCTTTCGGGCGGCATGAGGCAGAGAGTCGCGCTGATACGCACCCTTGCGACGGCGCCCGAACTCCTGCTCCTGGACGAACCGTTCGGCGCGCTTGATTTTCAGACAAGACTTCACGTCGTCGGAGACGTACATTCAATAATAAAAAACGAAAGGAAAACGGCGGTATTCGTCACTCACGACATATCCGAAGCGATCTCAATGTGCGACAGGATCGTCATTCTGACGGCAAGACCGGCGGAAGTCGGAAAAATCGTCGACCTCTCTCCGATCAAGGAGCTTGATCCCCTTACGCGCAGAGAATCGCCACTCTTTCAGAAGTACTTCGAGGACATCTGGAAAAACCTTCAAAGCAAAAAGGACTGATACTATGAAAAATACGCAGAACTGCTCTCCCGAGCATAAAAAATACCTCGCGGCGGCAAAACGGCGCAAAGCGGTGATAAACTTATTGCGCATAGGCGTACTCGTAGTCGCCCTTGCGCTGTGGGAACTTCTCGCCAGAACAGGCGCGATCGATTCTTTCATCACGTCATGCCCGAGCCGGATCTGGCAAACCTTTCTGACGCTTGCGGAAGACGGCTCCCTTTTCAGGCACGCCGGAGTCACGTTGTACGAAACGGTGGTCAGTTTTCTTCTTGCAACCGCGCTGGGCACGCTGATCGCTATCGCCCTCTGGTGGTGCGACGCTCTCAGAGAGGTACTCGAACCTCACCTGGTCGTGCTGAACGCACTGCCCAAGATCGCGCTCGGTCCCATCATAATCATCTGGGTCGGCGCGGGCACGGGCGCAATAATCGTGATGGCGCTGATGATATCGCTGATAATAACCGTACTCAGCACTCTGAACGGTTTTATGGAAGTAGACAAAGGGAAACTCACTCTTATGGACACGATGAACGCGACTAAATTCCAGAAACTCGTATACCTGGTGCTTCCGTCCAACGTTCCGACGATAATATCCGCGCTCAAAATAAACGTCGGGCTGTGCTGGGTGGGCACGATCATGGGCGAGTATCTGGTATCCCGCGCGGGTCTGGGATATCTGATCATATACGGCGGGCAGGTCTTCAAACTCGACCT
>CALWKT010000027.1 GCA_944381335.1 uncultured Christensenellaceae bacterium | reverse complement strand
TACCACCTCTTATCAGAACGACGCTGTGCTCTTGCAGATTGTGACCGATACCGGGAATGTAGATGGTACCTTCCATACCGTTCACCAGTCTTACTCTTGCGATCTTGCGGAGCGCGGAGTTAGGCTTTTTGGGGGAAGTCGTCGTATCTTACTAGCTGACGCCGCTCTTCTGAGGGCATTGCTTCTTGCTATAAACAACGCTCTTCTTGACCTGCTTTTCACGGCCTTGTCTAATCAACTGATTGATTGTTGGCATCTGACTTTTACCTCCTGTGTTATTTTTGTCGGAACAGCTCAATCCTCAAGGAATTTTACCGTGCCAATAGCTATATATGGCATAATCCCACACATAGCAAGAAATATTGTACACAAATTATTTTCAAGTGTCAAACGATTGATAATGAAGTAAAATAAAATTTTTTTAATTTTGATATGTTTTTCGCAACAAAACCGCCCTTTTGCGGATATTTCAGTTCTCCGGACCTTTCTTTATCCGTAAGTAAAGTCAGATCGCCGGCTTCGCGTCCGTGATCCTGACGGTTGCGCTCGCGTCCAGCGTGACTCCTGCCGCGTCCGCTCCCGTCCTTACCAGGTTGTACGCTTCAGAAGCGATCATAGCCGCGTTGTCCGTACACAGAGACAAAGGAGGATAATATACGTTCAGCCCGTGCTTTTCAGCCTTTTGTCTCATAACTTCTCTCAACCTTTCGTTGGCGGCGACTCCTCCTGCAATGACAATTGTCTTCAGTCCGTAATTCTCAGCCGCTCTTACAGCCGCGTCTGTCATTATGCCGACCGCTTTTTCCTGGAACGAACACGCGACGTCCGCCCTGGAAAATTCCTCCCCTTTCTGTTCTTTCGCGTGAACGTAATTTATGACGGCGGTCTTGAGCCCGCTGTATGAAAAATCGTAGCCGCCGCTGTTTCTGAGCGGGGTCGGAAGTTTCACGGAAGGCTTTCCTTCCCTCGCAAGTTTCTGGATCTCGGGTCCGCCCGGATAAGGGAGACCGAGCACGCGCGCCACCTTGTCGAACGCCTCGCCGCAAGCGTCGTCCTGAGTGCTTCCGAGAAGTTCGATATCTTCGAGCGCGTTTACCTTTACCACCGCCGTATGACCGCCGCTGGCGATAAGGCAGACGTAAGGCGGTTCAAGATCGGGCTTGGCGATATAGTTCGCCGCGATATGCCCGCGTATGTGATTGACGGGTATAAGCGGTTTTCCGAGCGCGTACGCATACGCCTTGGCGAAAGAAACGCCGATCAGAAGCGCGCCGAGAAGCCCTGCGCCGTAAGTCACCGCCACGCAGTCGAGTTCTTCCTGCTTCACGCCCGCCTGTTCAAGCGCCTGAGCAGTGATCTCCGATATCGCCATCACGTGGTTTCTTGAAGCTATTTCGGGCACCACGCCGCCGTAACGCTTGTGAATCTCGATCTGAGACGCGACGACTGAAGACAGCACCTTTCTGCCGCGCGTTACCGCGCATGCGGTCTCGTCGCACGAAGATTCGAGCGCAAGTATCGTGACGTCCTCTTTGTCCCTCAGTTTTTCCAGCTGCTCCGCGCAGCTTTTTTCGTAATCCGTAAGCATATTATTATATTGATATAGATATAAAGCGGCGCGTTTTCGGCGCCGCGTATTTTCACTGTGATTTTTTCAGATAATCGAAGATGAATTCTTCAAGGTCGCCGTCCATGACCGCGGTGATGTTGCCCGTTTCGCAACCTGTGCGGTGATCCTTGACCATCGTGTACGGGCAGAAAACGTAGCTTCTGATCTGGCTGCCCCATTCGATCTTCTTGATCTCTCCCTTGAGTTCCTGCTCCTGTTCCTGCTGTTCGCGCTCCTGCTTTTCGACCAGCTTGGACATCAGCATTTTCATCGCCTGTTCGCGGTTCTGGATCTGCGAACGCTCGTTCTGACACTGGACGATTATGCCCGTCGGGATATGCGTGATGCGCACCGCGCTGTCCGTCTTGTTGACGTGCTGACCGCCCGCGCCGCCGCTCCTGTATGTGTCGATCTTCAGGTCTTCGGGATTTATCTTTATCTCTGTTTCGCCCTCTATCTCAGGCATGACTTCTACGGAAGCGAACGACGTGTGACGCCTTGACTGAGAGTCGAAAGGCGAGATCCTGACAAGGCGGTGCACTCCCTTTTCCGCCTTCAGGTAGCCGTAAGCGTTCTCTCCTTCCACGGAAAAAGTCACGCTCTTTATGCCCGCTTCGTCGCCGGGCAGAGAGTCGAGCACGTTGACCTTGTAGCCGTTCCTTTCAGCATATCTGGTATACATGCGGTAAAGCATGCTCACCCAGTCCTGCGCTTCGGTACCGCCCGCGCCTGCGTGCAGAGTCATGATCGCGTTGTTTGCGTCGTACTTGCCCTTGAGCAGGGTTTCTAGCGTAGTCTGTTCTATCTCCTTTGCCAGCGAATCAAGCTCGCTCTGAATCTCCTCGCTTTCGCTGTCCGTTTCGCTTTCAAGGCAAAGCTCGATCAGCACTTCTATGTCGTCGGCTTTTGCGCACAGCTTGTTGTAGCGCTCTATCTTGCCTTCTATCCTGGACACCTCCTTGTTGACTTTCTGCGCGTTCTCAAGATCCTCCCAGAAGCCGTCCGCCTCCTGTTTTGCGGCAAGTTCCGCGCGCTGTTTCTCAAGATTTTCGATATCAAGCGCTTCTCCGAGCGATTCAAGTTGTTTTCTTAGGGAAGCGAGTTCCTGCTTCGCCTGTTCGATTATTATCATATATTTCTCCGTCGGTAATTTTCTTCTTCGTTTGCTTTCTCAGCGCGTATCACTTGCCCTGATAATAGTTCCCGCTCCTGCCACAACAGTTCTTGTATTTCTTTCCGCTGCCGCACGGACAAGGCTCGTTGGGTCCGGGCTGTTTCTGCTTGCGCACCGTCTCCACCTTGGGTTTAGCCTGCTTTTTCTGACCGCCGAAAGCGCTTGCCTCGTCGTGTCTTTCCGTCGTCTGCATTTCGGTGTGTTGCTGAGCGGCGGGTGTCTGAGGCTTGACGGAAATCTCTATTTTCATGATGACCTTTACAACGTCGTTCTGGATATTCTCGACCATTTCGTCAAACATGTCGAAGCCTTCTTTGCGGTAAACGAGCACCGGATCTCTCTGCCCGTACGCGACAAGACTGATGCCTTGGCGCAGTTCTTCCATCGCGGAAATATGCTCAGTCCAGCGCGCGTCGACAGCTCTCAGAAGGACGTCCCTCTCCAGCTGCTCTACGGGTATGCCCGTCTCCTTGAATTTCGCGGTCCTTTCTTCAAACACACTTTCCGCTTTCTGCGTGACCGCGCTTATGAAGGAATCCCTGTCGTCGTGAGACTCGACGAACTCCTCCGAAATCATCGCGCTGTCTTTGGGAAGGACAGCGGATTCAAGCTCTTTATTGAAAGCGTCGTAATTCCACTGAGTGTAATCCGCCTTGCTGTTCAGATAGGGGTCGCATACCCTTGCAACGACCTCTCCTATCATCGCCCTGATCTGTTCGTGAACGTCCAGTTCGTCAAGAACTATGCGGCGCTGTTCGTAGATTATCTCTCTCTGCTTGTTCAGCACGTCGTCGTAGCTGAGCACGTGTTTTCTGATCGAGAAGTTTCTGTCCTCGACCTTTGCCTGAGCGTGTTCGACCTGATTGGTCAGCATTTTCGACTCTATGACCATGCTCTCGTCACCGCCGCTCAGTTTCACGATCAGGTTTTTGAGCATGTCTCCGCCGAATATCCTTAGCAGATCGTCGTCCGCGCTGATGTAAAACACCGAAGAACCGGGGTCTCCCTGACGTCCGCTACGACCGCGGAGCTGGTTGTCGATACGTCGTGATTCGTGCCTTTCGGTGCCGATTATCCTGAGACCGCCGAGCGCGACGACCTCTTCTTTCTCCTTGTCCGTATCCTTCTTAAAAAGATCGTAATACTTCTTGTATTCGCTCCTCGCCTTGAGAATCTCTTCGTCCGAAGTATGCGCGTGCGACGTAGCCTGTTCTATTACGTCGTGCGGATAGCCGGCAGACTCAAGCTTTTTCTTGGCAAGGAAATCCGGGTTGCCGCCCAGCATGATGTCGGTACCGCGGCCTGCCATGTTGGTCGCGATCGTGACGGCTCCGGGCTTGCCTGCCTGAGCGACGATCTCAGCTTCTTTTTCATGATATTTCGCATTGAGCACGACGTGAGGGATCTTCTTGTTTTTGAGAAGATTGCTCAGCTCCTCGCTCTTTTCAACGCTGATCGTACCCACGAGTACGGGCTGTTTGCGGTCATAGCAATCTTTGATGTCCTCAACGATCGCCTGAAGTTTCGCCCTGTGAGTGACGTACAGTTTGTCAGGCTCGTCCGTTCTGATCATCGGCTTGTTCGTCGGGATGACCACGACGTCCAGCTTGTATATCGTCTCAAACTCGTTTTCTTCCGTCTTTGCGGTACCCGTCATGCCCGACAGTTTTCTGTACAGTCTGAAGAAGTTCTGATAGGTGATGGAAGCGAGCGTTTTGTCTTCTGCCTTGATCTGCACGTGTTCCTTCGCTTCGATCGCCTGATGCAGACCGTTGCTGAAGCGGCGGCCGATCATCTGACGGCCGGTGAATTCGTCGACGATTATCACTTCGCCGTCAACGACGATGTAGTTGACTTCGCGTTTCATCGTGACGTGAGCGCGCAAAGCGTTGTCGATGTAATGCTTAGTCTGCTGGTTCACGAAATCGGAAAGATCCTCTATGCCGTAAAACGCTTCCGCTTTTGCCGAGCCGTTTTCGTTGAGGTATACGGTATTGTTCTTTTCACCCTTTTCGTAATCTCCGGTATGATTGCAAACCGCGCCGCACTTGGCGCAGTAAACGGTCTTGCCGCATTTTTCGATCCATTCTTCGCTCTGTTCCTCTCCGCATTCTGGGCAGACGTATCTACCGGGCTCGAGCGTACGGACGAACTTGTCCGCCTTCATATACGGCTCCGCGCTCGTCTGTCCTCTGCCGCTTATGATAAGAGGAGTGCGCGCTTCGTCGATCAGGATGCTGTCCACTTCGTCGACGATCGCGAAAGCGAGGTTCCTCTGCACGCGGTCCTTTGCGTTCCTGACCATGTTGTCGCGCAGATAGTCGAACCCGAGTTCGCTGTTGGTCGTATACATAATGTCGCAGTTGTACGCTTCGCGTTTCTCAGCCTTGTTCATGCTGTGAAGATTGCAGCCCACCGTAAGCCCGAGGAAACGGAAGACCTTGCCCATCCAGTCGCAGTGGTATTTCGCGAGATATTCGTTAACCGTGACGATGTGCATGCCTTCGCCGGTCAGCGCGTTGAGGTATGCCGGCAGCGTAGCCACCAGAGTCTTACCTTCACCGGTTTTCATCTCCGCGATCCTGCCCTGATGCAAAACGATCCCGCCTATGATCTGCACGTAGAAATGCTTCATTCCGAGCACTCTAGCGCTTGCTTCCCTGACAGCGGCGAACGCTTCGGGGAGAAGATCGTCGAGTTTTTCGCCTGCGGCGTATCTGTCCTTGAAGTTCTGAGTGCACGCGGCGAGTTCTTCGTCCGTCTTTGCCTGGAATTCAGGCTCGAGAGCGACAACTTTGCCCGCTGTTTTTTTAAGTTTTTTGACTTCCCTTGCGTCCTTGGACGGGAACAAAGCCGATAAAATACCCATATTAGCCTCTTTTTACGCCGCGGTTACGCTTTGAGCGCTCCGCAACACATTTATATTATCATAACGCGCGCGACCCGTCAAGCGTATGAAAAGCCGCCCGAACGCGGCATGAACGCGTGTTTTGCAATATTTTAACAAAGTTTGTATAAAACGGCATTAAAAAACGGATTTTAAGCCCGTTTCCGATTCTAAACTATAAGTGTTCAAGTGAGCATTCCTGAAAAACGCATAATAAACGCGCCTCAGAGATCATTCGCCTTTTTCGTTAAGGCATGGTATATTCAGCCGTTTTTCCTTCTGTAAGAATCTTTTATGAAATCTGAAAGAAGACTGTACCTTTTCGCGGTATAGTTGTTTCTGACCATCTTTTCTATGTTTTCGGTAGCGCCCACGAGGACGACCATGTTTTTCGCACGGGTGACGGCGGTATAAAGCAGATTTCGGGTCAGAATCATATAGTTGCCGCTCGTCACGGCGATTATGACCACGGGGAACTCGCTGCCCTGCGATTTATGCACGGAGACCGCATACGCGAGAGTGAGTTCGTCGAAATCGCCCTGCCCGTATCTGACGCGTTTGCCGTCGTCGAACGCCACAAGAACGGAGGGCTCTTTTTCGTCGATCTCCTCGATATAGCCTATGTCGCCGTTGAAAACGCCGGTGCCGGTCGTCAGATCGTCCGGATTCTGCCACTCCAACTGATAGTCGTTGACGACGTGCATCACCTTGTCTCCCT
>CALWKT010000026.1 GCA_944381335.1 uncultured Christensenellaceae bacterium | reverse complement strand
GAAATGACCACGGAGACCTTGCTTTGCAAGGGCGGCATAGAACGCATCGGCATCGAAGGCTCCAACCTTACGCAGGAATCGGGCGGCAAGAAATACAACGTTGAAAAACCGCTCGCCAACCACACCGAAGGTTTCGACCTTCTGATTAGATGCCTTACAGACAAGTCTGTCGGCGGCGTGCTTGACGACATCTCCGAGATCGAGGCGATTGGTCACAGAGTTCTGCATACCGGCACCGATTTTGACGATTCCGTACTGATCACTCCTGAAGCGCTCGGGATCCTTGAAAAGAACGCTTTTCTCGGGCCTCTGCACATGCCTGCCAACATAGCTTGCGTAAAATCGTGTATGCAGGTGCTTCCGGGCGTTCCCAACGTGGCGGTTTTCGACACGGCGTTCCATTCCACGATGCCGGCATATGCGTATATGTACGCGATCCCGTACGAGGATTACGAACAGTTCAAGATCAGAAGATACGGCTTCCACGGAACCTCTCACAAGTTCGTTTCTCAGACGGCGAAGAAGTGGCTTGAAGACAACGGCTTTGCAAGCGGAAAGATAGTGACCTGCCACCTGGGCAACGGTTCTTCGATCACTGCGGTCAAGGACGGAAAGTGCGTGGACACTTCTATGGGTATGACTCCGCTCGAAGGCGTTCCTATGGGCACCAGGAGCGGCGATATTGACGCTTCTGTCGTCGAGTTTTTGTGCAACTTCAAGAAGATGACGGTCGGGCAGGTCATCACGTATCTGAACAAGAAAAGCGGCTTCCTCGGCGTGAGCGGCGTCAGCAGCGACTCCAGGAATATGCTTGAAGAAGCGCACAAGGGCAATCAGCGCGCTCAGCTTGCCGCAGATATGTTCACGTACAAGGTCAAGAAGTACATAGGTTCTTACGCCGTGGCAATGGGCGGTCTCGACTGCATCGTATTCACTGGCGGCATAGGCGAGAACAGCGACGAGATGAGAGCGGGAATACTTAAAGGGCTTGAATTCCTCGGCGTCGAAATGGACGAAAAAGAAAACCTCAGGCGCGAAAAACCGCCCGTCAGAGAGATAAGCACCAAGGCTTCGAAGGTCAGAGTGCTGATCGTTCCCACCAATGAAGAACTGATGATCGCAAGAGATACCAAGCGTATCGTGACCGGCAAATAATTTTTGTCGGATATGCAAGAAATCTTGTAAAAAAAGTTTGACAAAACTCAAAGCAAAATATATAATAGTGAAGCAATCACGTTAAAGAAACAAATGGAGGTGTGCGAAAATGGCAGTACCTAAGGGAAAAACTTCTAAGGCAAGAAAGCATTCGAGATCCGCAAACTGGAAGCTTGAAGCGCCGACTATGGTCGAGTGCCCTCATTGTCACGAACTGAAGCAAAGTCACAGAGCTTGCGATAACTGCGGTTATTACGACGGCAAAGAGATCGTAGCTCAGAAGCAGAAGAGCGCGAAGTAATACACGTTTCAAACGCTTATCACCGGGGCGGATTTTATCCGCCCCGTTTTTTTATTTTACCCGTTTTATCCGTTCGGTTTTTAATTTTTGTGTTGCAAAAAAGAATAAATATATTATATAATAAATATAGTCCGTATATTTCCGCGCGTGCGCGTTACGGGCAAACCCTTTCAGGGAGGTTAATATGAAAATACTGGTAGACTGTCACGGAGCGGACGCCGGCGTTCAGGTCGCCGTTGAAGGCGCTTTGCAGGCGCTTGCGGAGAGAGGTACGCTCAGCGTTGCGCTTTGCGGCAAGAAAGACGAGATAGACAAGTTTCTCACGGGTAAGGCTTACGACAAGGACAGACTGTCCGTCATAGAGGCCGGGGAGCCGATCACCAACGACGATTCTCCCGCGCTTGCGATCAGGAGAAAGAAAGACAGTTCTATGGTGCTCGGCCTGCGCGCGCTTCAGGCGGGCGAGGCTGACGCCATGATCAGCGCGGGAAACACCGGTTCGCTTCTCGTGGGCACTCAGGTCATCGTGAAGCTTATAGAAGGCGTAACGCGCGCGACGCTCGCGTCAGTCGTTTCCACGGTCAAAGATACGCATACGATAATCGTAGACAGCGGCGCAAACGTGGACTGCCGCCCCGAAATGCTTGAGGAATTCGCCATCATGGGCGACGTCTATATGAGAAACGTCTTCAGCATAGAAAGACCCAAAGTGGGGCTTCTCAGCAACGGCGCCGAAGAGGAAAAGGGAAACGCAGCGGTAAAACAGGCACACGAACTTCTCAAGAACGGCAAACTCAATTTTGTCGGGAATATCGAGGCGAGAGACGTGCTGACGGGCGAAGTGGACGTACTTGTCGCGGACGGCTTTGCAGGAAACGTAGCGATCAAGGCGTGCGAAGGCATGGGCAATGCTATGTTCGCGCTGATAAAGGACGGTATAATGCAGGGCGGTCTGAAAGCGAAGATAGGATTCTTGCTTTTAAAGGGCGTTTTCAAAGGAGTCAAAAAGCGCGTTTCGGCAGACGAAGTGGGCGGGGGAATATTCCTGGGCGCGAACAAGATCGTCGTCAAAACGCACGGTTCGTCCAGCGCGGTAAGCTTTGAAAAGAGCATTCTCAACGCAGACGCGCTTGCCGAAAAGAACGTCGTAGGACAGATAGCCGAAGGGCTTAAGAACAGAGCGCAATGACTGATCTGAAAGGTTTGAGCAAGGCGATAGGTTACGCGTTCAGGGACGAAAGTCTGCTTGTTACGGCAATCACTCATCCCACTTACGCCAACGAACACAGGACTGAAAGCTATCAGAGACTGGAATATCTCGGAGACGCGATACTCGACTATATCGTGGCTGAAGATCTGTTCAGACGGTTTCCGGGCGCAGACGAAGGCGTGCTGACGAAAAAGAGGATAGCCGCCGTATCTGCTGTCCCGCTTGCGAAGAAGGCGAGAGATCTGGGGTTTGAAAAATACATCAGGATAGCTCCTCACGTCAATCTTGATGGGGTGCTCGGCGACGTATTCGAGGCGATTCTGGCGGCGGTGTATCTGGACGGAGGCATTGAACCGGCGAAAAAATTCGCTTTGACGGTGCTTGAGGAATTTCTTGACGTGAAAGCTGGAGCGAGGGATTACAAATCACGGCTCAACGAAGCGCTTCCGCAGGCAAAAGTGATATACAGGGAGATTTCCAGGACAGGTCCTCCGCACGATCCGGTGTTCGAAATAGAGCTTGAAATAGACGGAGAGTCTGTTGCAAAAGCGAGCGCAGGCAGTAAGAAGAAGGCGGAACAGAAATGCGCTTCGATCGCGCTCAGGGCGCTGAAAAAGGACGAATTGTGCCGATAAACGACAAAATGCGCGTGAAAACGGCGCGAGCGGATAAATGTTGCCAAAGCGTTATATACGTGTTATAATAACAAAGTATGAAAATTGACGGCTTGCCCGTCGGGAAGGTCTATGAATCTAAAGAAGATAGAATTTTTCGGTTTTAAATCGTTTGCGGACAAGCTGGGCGCGGAATTTGACGACGGCGTCACCGCCATTGTCGGTCCGAACGGATGCGGCAAGAGCAACGTCGTTGATGCGATCAGGTGGGTGCTAGGTGAACAGGCTCCCAAGGCTTTGCGCGCGAGCAAGATGACCGACATCATTTTTGGCGGAACGGAAAAGAGAAAATCGTTGTCTTACTGCGAAGTTTCGCTGTATATGGACAACTCCAATCACATTTTCCCGAAAAGTCCGTTTGAAGAAGTGATAATTTCCCGCAAGCTGTACAGGAGCGGGCAGAGCGAATATCTGCTCAACCGCGAAACGGTAAGACTTGCGGATATTCTCGACCTGATAAGAGACACCGGTCTCGGCAAGGACGGTTACAGCATTGTCGGGCAGGGCAAGATAGACGAGATCATGAATACAAAGCCTGAAAACAGGCGCAGTATTTTTGAAGACGCGGCAGGCATCCTTACATATAAAAAGCGCAAGCAGGAGACTGAAAACAAACTTGCGCGCGCTAACGACAACATCGAAAAGCTCAAGCTTATCATGGACGGTTACGAGCGTCAGCTGGGACCTCTCGAAAAGCAGAGCAACGACGCCAAGAAATATCTGACTCTGCGCGACCGTCTGAGGGAACTTGAAGTCAGCGAATATCTTTACCGCGTGGACAACTCGGAAAGTCAGAAAAACAAGATACGCGAAAAGATCGAGGCGCTCGAATTGCAGATAAAGAGCAGGAACGACGACGTAAAGCGCGCTGACGAAGAATACACGGACGCAATGGTCAGAATCGGTACGATCGACCAGCAGATCGCCAAACTGCACGACGAGCAGACGAGACTTGCGGTAGAAGCGGAGAGCGTAAGAGGCAAGGGAAACACACTCAGCGAAAGGATAAACAACCTGATAGAGCTGCGCAAGCAGACCGAGCAGAGACAGACAGAGCTTGAAAGACAGCTTGAAGACAAGACGGCAGAGCTTGCAGATTACGTCAATCACCTCGGGATGTTCAACGAGGAAAAAGAGGATCTGGAGCGCGAAATTGCCGCGACCGACAAGAAATATCTGACGCTTACAGACGAGATCGTAGGCAGAGAACGCGACATTGAGGATACCAACCGCGCCCTTCTAGAAGCGATGGAAAGCATTGCGGAGATAAAGGCGGACAAGGGAAAGCTGAGCGCGGAAAGAGAATCCGCACTTCAGCGTATCGGAGAACTCAACGACGAGTGCGCGGCGCTCAAGCTGATGATAGAGCGAGAAGAGGAGAACAAGCGCAGGCTTGAAGAAAGCGTCGCTAAACTCGAAAGGCAGAAAAACAAACTCGCCAAGAACAAGAACGACGTGGCGGCTGAAGTCGCCGATCTGCGCGCGAAGATAGATGACAAGAGACTGACTCAGGAAGAACTTGCCGGCGAGATCAGTTCGCTTGACATGAAGTACAAGATTCTGTCCAACAGCGATACCAAGATCGTTGCAAAGGCGCTTCTCAAAACGATCGAGGGCAATCCGCATTACGAGGACAGGGTGGAAGGAATGATCGCTTCCATGATAAAGGTGCCGAGAGAATACGAGATCGCGATTGATCTCGCGCTCGGTTCCGCTTCGCAGAACGTCGTTGTACGAGACGAAGAGGACGCGAAAGCGTTGATCAGGCTTCTGCGTGAACGCGATCTGGGCAGAGTCACCTTCCTGCCGATGACCAGTTACGGCGGCAAGGGGCTGGAGACTTATCAGAAAGCGATACTTCACGAAAAAGGTTGCATCGGCGTCGCCAACGAACTGATATCCTATTCCCCCAAGTACGAAAAGATAATGCTCGGGCTTCTGGGCAAGACCGTCGTTTTCGACAATATAGACAACGCGGTTGCCGCCGCGCGCCGCAACGCGTACAGCGTCAGGATCGTCACTCTGGACGGCGACGTGCTCAATACGAGCGGTTCGATCTCCGGCGGCGCGAACAAGCGCAGCACTCTGCTCACGCAGGAACGCGAGATCAAGGCTACCGAGGAAGCAATCAGAAAGAAGAAAAAAGAATATGCGGCTTTACAGCAGGAGATACTCAAAGACAGGGAATATCTTGCGGAACTTCAGGCTCAGCTTGAAGAATACGAAGAAGAGGTCAAAAACGCAGAAGTCGCTTATGCGACGGAATCAGAGCGTCTCGACCGCATTGCCGGCAAGATAGAAAGCGCGCTGGAGGATCTGGACAACAAGTCCAGGATGCTGGAGATACTGAACGGCAAGCTGGAGTTCATAGAAGCCAACCTTCTCAACATAGACAAGAGCGTGACCGACATTTCGGGCACGAAAGGCAACCGCGACGAAGCGGACAGGACGAAGGCGGAATTCGAGGAGAAAAAACGTCTCAGAGATAAATATTCAAAAGACCTTTCTGACATGCGCGTACGTCTTGCCGAGGTCACGTCCGCTGTGATCAAGGTTAACGAAAACATAACGCGCGTAAGACGCGAATGTGAGGAGCTGACAGAAGAGATCAACGATTGCAGGGTCAGGATCAAGGAGCTCAATTCACGCATAGGTTTTGCCGAGAGCAACAGAGCGGACGCGGTTGTCAGCGAAGAGGACAAGAAAAAGTACGCTGAGGCGACTGCGAAGATAGAAGAACTCAATGCGCTCAAGGTCACGCTGAACGAAAGGATAGCGTATCTGAACGAACTGAAGGACGCCCAGGCGAAAGAGATCATGTCGCTCACCGAAGCCAAGGTCAGGCAGGACGCCGCGCTGGAAAAGATAGACGACATGATGGTTTCTTCCAGGATGCATATAGAGGAAGAGTACGGGCTGACCGAGGAAGAAATGAACCGTTACAGGCTTGAGGAATTCGATCCTGCCACGGCTTCAGGGGAGATAACCAGACTCAAACGCGAAAAGACGGCGCTCGGCGCGGTCAACCTCGACGCAATAGAAATGTTCAAGGAGATCGGCGCGGAATACAGCGCGAAAAAGGTAGAATACGACGATCTTGTCACGGCGAAAGAGGACTTTGAAAAGATAATCGCCGACCTTGCGAAACAGATGGAACAGCAGTTCAATACCGAGTTCGCCAAGATCAACGAAAACTTCCAGAAGATATTCGTCGAACTGTTTGGCGGCGGCAGCGGAAAGCTGGTCATAGAAGATCCGCCGGAGGGAGTGGACAAGCTCGAAGCGGGCATAGAAATATACGTTCAGCCTCCCGGTAAAAAGCTTACCAGTATGACGCTTATGAGCGGCGGAGAAAAAGCTCTGACCGCAATTGCGATACTGTTCTCCATACTCAGACTGCGCCCGATGCCTTTCGTCGTTCTCGACGAGATAGAAGCGGCACTCGACGAGTCCAACGTGGAGATATTCGCAAAATATCTGAAGAGGTTCTCGGACAACACGCAGTTTATCGTCGTCACGCACAGAAAGCCGACGATGGAACTTGCGGACAGACTGTACGGCGTTACGATGCAGGAAAAAGGCGTCTCCACGATCGTCACCGTTTCGCTGGCGGAAGCAATCAAGCACAGCAGCAAGGACAACGCATAATCCGGAGGAAATATGGGCTTTTTCGAAAAACTCAAGGCGGCGCTCCGCCGTACCAAAGAGGCTTTTGCCAAAAAGATGTACGAACTGTTCTCTGGCAGAGAACTCAACGACGAATTTTACGAGGAACTCGAGGACGCGCTGATCAGCGCGGACGTCGGTTTTACCGCAACCGAACAGATCATAGACGAGTTCAGGGACGAATGTTTTAAACGCAAGATCAAAAAGCCGGAAGAAGCCAGGGAACTTCTCAAGGAGATAATGACCGACGCGATCAATTACGAGATAGAGCCATATTCGTATCCGCTTGTCATACTTGTCGCGGGCGTGAACGGCGTGGGCAAGACCACTGCGATCGGAAAACTCGCAAAATATTTCAAGAATAAAAAGAAGTCAGTCGTGCTTGCGGCTGCAGATACGTTCAGAGCGGCGGCTGCCGAGCAACTCGAAGTCTGGGCGGACCGCGCCGGAGTCAGGATAATCCGCCACGAAGAAGGCAGCGATCCCGCAGCTGTGGTTTACGACGCGCTCGCTTCCGCAAAAGCGAAGAATACGGACGTAGTGCTGATCGACACCGCCGGCAGACTTCAGAACAAGAAAAACCTGATGAACGAACTTGCCAAGATAAACAAGGTCGTCGGCAGGGAATATCCTGAATGCGATTACAGGACGTACATCGTCATTGACGCGACCACGGGGCAGAACGCGCTTCAGCAGGTGGAAGCGTTTGACGAAATAATCGATATGGATGGAATAATCCTCAACAAACTCGACGGCACCGCAAAGGGCGGCGTCGTGTTCGCGATCTCTGCGGAAAGGGAACTGCCCGTCGTGTTCGTCGGAGTGGGCGAAGGGATCGACGACATTGAAGAATTCGACGCCGGGGCGTTTATCGACGCGCTTTTCTGATATTGTCATTTTGCGAAAAAACGTTTGACAAACCGCCCGTGCGGTGTTAAGATGTAAAGGCTAAATACTTTAACAAGTAAAAATACTTTACAGCTAAAATGGATAAGAAAGACAAACTGTACGTCGCTCTGTACAACGATTATTACGGCTCGTTGCTGACGGATTACCAGAGCGACCTGATATCCCGGTATTACGACATGGACATGTCGCTTGCGGAAATAGCTCAGGACCTCGGCATTTCGCCGCAGGCGGTCAGAGACGCGCTCGTCAGGGCGCAGAAGACCCTTGAGGAGTACGAAAGCAAGCTCGGGATAGCTCACAAAACCGCAGATCTGATCTCTCTGATCGAAAGCGCGAAAAAGTGCGCGGACGCAGAAGAAAGAGAGAGGATCCTGAACGCGGCTTTGGATATTCTGAAAAGATAGGAGAACTTATGGGAGCATTCAGCGGACTCAGCGAAAGACTTTCGCACATTTTCAGCAAGTTAAAGGATAAAGGCAGGCTGACCGAGCTTGAAGTCAAGCAGGCGATGAGAGAGATCAGGATCGCCCTTCTCGAAGCGGACGTCAACTATCTCGTCGTGAAGAATTTTATCGCGAGAGTGTCTGAAAAGGCTGTCGGAGAGGACATTCTGAAAGGTCTGAACCCCACTCAGCAGGTCATCAAGATCGTCAGCGACGAACTGATCGCAACGATGGGCGGCACGTTCAGCAAGATCGAGATATCGCCCAAACCGCCCACGATAATACTGATGTGCGGCTTGCAGGGCAGCGGCAAGACGACGATGTGCGGCAAGCTTGCCGTAATGCTCAGAAAACAGGGCAAGAATCCGCTCCTCGTTGCGTGCGACATATACCGCCCGGCGGCGATAAAACAGCTTCAGATCGTCGGCAAGAACGCCAACGTGCCCGTTTTCGAAATGGGGCAGGTGGACGTAAAGAAGATCGCGAAAGAAGCGCTCAGACAGGCTGAAAGCAACAACAACGACGTCGTGATCGTGGATACCGCAGGCAGACTGCATATCGACGAGCAGCTGATGGACGAGATAAAAGGGCTGAAAGATCTGCTCAGACCCACGGAGATACTTCTCGTCGTGGACGCGATGACGGGTCAGGACGCCGTGAACGTGGCTCAGAAATTCAACGAGGTCATGGACGTCACCGGCGTGGTGCTGACCAAGCTGGACTGCGACACGAGAGGCGGCGCGGCGCTTTCGATAAGAGAGGTCACGGGCAAGCCGATCAAGCTGTGCGGCGTGGGCGAGAAACTTTCCGACGTCGAGGTCTTCCATCCTGAAAGAATGGCTTCGAGGATACTCGGAATGGGCGACGTGCTCACCCTGATAGAAAAGGCGCAGAGCGCGTATTCCGAAGAAGAAGCCAAGGAAATGCAGCGCAAGATGCGCGAGCGTTCGTTCACCTTGGAGGACTTCCTGGTGCAGTTCGAAAAGATGAAGAGCATGGGCGACATCAGGCAGATGGTTTCGATGATCCCCGGTCTTGCGGGAAAGATAGGGGACAACGTGGATATCGACGAGAGCAGGATTGAGAGGATGAAATCCATCATCTATTCCATGACTCCCAAGGAGAGGCAGAACCCCGACATCATCAAATCCTCTCACAAAAAACGCATTGCGGCGGGCAGCGGCACGACGATACAGGACGTCAACTCTCTGCTCAAGCAGTTCTATCAGACAAAAGAAATGATGAACCGCATGGCGAACATGGGAAAGCGCGGCTTCGGCGGCAGATTCCCGTTTTAAGTACTGAAAATATAAATAAATACAATTATACAGCCGGAAGGCAAAAGGAGAAACAATATTATGGCAGTTAAACTCAGACTCACCAGAATGGGCGCAAAGAAAGCACCGTTTTACCGCATCGTAGCGATCGACGAAAGAAAGGCAAGAGACGGACAGTACCTCGAGAACATCGGTACTTACGATCCCTCCAACGACGCAGTGAACATCAAGAGCGACCGCGCGCTGTATTGGCTCGGAGTAGGCGCTCAGCCCACCGATACGGTCAGAACTTTGCTCAAGAAACAGGACATCCTGAAGTAAGGCGGCAATATGGAAGAATTGGTAAGATTCATCGTCAGCGAACTCGTTGACAACAAGGACGCGTTCACCGTCGAAAGCACTGAGCAGGACGGCATAACCGTTATCAACATCATCGCGGACAAGGACGAAATAGGAAAGATCATCGGCAAGCAGGGACGCATTGCCAAGTCTATCCGCACCCTTGTGAAAGCGGCGGCAGGCAGCAACGCGAAGAAGATCTCCGTCGAGATAATCGAGAGATAATGGCTCAAGACAAGATCACGGTGGGAGAGGTCGCGAGACCTCACGGGGTCGGGGGTACGCTCAGGGTCAACCCCCTGACCGACGACGTGCGTCGTTTTGAAAAACTGAAGAGCGTTTTCGTGGACGGCAAGGAATATGCCGTCGTGCGCGCCTCGGTTTCGCAAAGCGGCGTTTTTTTGACTCTGGAAGGAATAAACGACAGGAACGCCGCAGAAGCGTTCAGGGGCAAGAGCCTTCAGGTGACGCGCGAAAACGCAAGCGTGGCAAAAGGCAGGATCCTGATCGTAGACGTGCTGGGTTGTTCCGTTTATTTTGAAGACGGAGAAAAGGCGGGCGAAGTCACCGACGTGCTGCAGCACGGCGCCGCTGACGTATGGGTGATCGAAAAGGGCAAAAAGCAGATCCTGTTCCCCGCGCTCAAAAGGATATTCGTAAGCGAAGATTACGAAAACAAAAAAATCGTCGTGTCGCGCAAAGCGTTCGGCGAAGTGGCGGTCTATGAAGATTAAGGTTTTGACGCTTTTTCCCGAAATGTTCGATTGCATGCGCGTCGGGATCATTGGAAAAGCGCTTGAAAAAGGACTTCTGGAGCTTGAATGCGTGAACATCAGAGACTATTCCGCGGACAAGCACCGCAAGACGGACGATTACCCGTTCGGAGGCGGCGCCGGAATGGTCATGACCGTTCAGCCACTTCACGATTGCGTGAACGCAGCAGACCCGGACCGCAGTTTCAGGAGAATATACATGTCTCCGAGAGGGGAGACCCTGAGCCAGCGCAAAGTGGTGGAACTCAGCAAGGAGGATCGCCTGCTTTTCGTTTGCGGAAGCTACGAGGGCGTTGACGAGAGGTTCATAGAACTGGACGTGGACGAAGAACTCTCGATCGGGGATTACGTGCTGACGGGCGGGGAATTGC
>CALWKT010000025.1 GCA_944381335.1 uncultured Christensenellaceae bacterium | reverse complement strand
GACGAGACCGCCCTTGATGCTCATTCCGCCGACGTCCACACCTATGTAATACATAAATAAAATCTCCTTAGAGTAGTTTTATAAATACGTCACCAATGCAGGCGACGTTCCATTTCTTCAAGAATTTCCTTGCGCGCGAAGATTATCACGCAGACTATCACCGCGGCGCAGAAGCCGGCGCAGATCGCGCTGGCGAGCACCTTTCTGACAAGCCCGAACGCAAACAGGATTATCGGCACGAAGCCGATCAGGGAGAGGAACAGAGTGTCGTATAAAAGCGCCTTGTTCCTGCGCACCACCGCGCACGAGATCACGCCGAGCGTCAGCACCGAAAGCATGATGACTATCGGCAGCGCAAGGTCGAGCAGCCAGTACGTGTCCTCCATGACATCGTCGAAAACGATCTGCGCAAGCCATAGGATCAGCACGATCATGACGATCTGCCAGAACGCCTTTATCCATGCGCTGTTATTGCTCATCACCGTGTTTCTCATAGTCAGAAAGCCGTAAAGGAGAACGGCGCCGACCATCAAAGACCACCGCGTCTGCTGATGCAAGCCGAAGTTTACCGCAAGGCAGGTGATGAACGCGATCACGCTGACTGCAAGATAGACGTTGGACAGAGTGAAATGAGTGTGCTTCTTTTTTTCCGCTTTCGCCGTTTTTGGGGGGAACGCGGGGGAGAGTTCGTCGCCTTCATCCGGGGTCACCAACTCGTGGCAGAGAGGGCAGATGTGAGTTTTGCAGTCCACTTCAACGTTACAGAATTTGCAGCGCATAATCGTCCACCTCCCAGAAATTTGAAGTCACCTTCAGGTCTATCCC
Organism: uncultured Christensenellaceae bacterium; assembly: GCA_944381335.1. Next base: position 11,757 of record CALWKT010000025.1, on the reverse strand, counting down.
GAAATCGGTCAGATAGCGCGCGAAGCGCTTTTCTATCTCGGTATCGGTGATCGTTCTCGTAAAATTGATGCACATCGTGTTGAACGCCGTCGCCGCGGTTATCGTGACGGGGCAGGCGTTGTTCGCCGTGATCCCGAAGCCCATGTCTTTTATATACGGTCTGAAGCTTTCGGGCAGAGAGACCACGCCCACGCTCGAAAACGTCGCCGTCTTTTTGTTTTTTCCGAAGAAGAGGTTGGAGATCTTGAAGATCAGCCGCTTCATGAAGAGGGGAAGGATCCTCATCGGCAGGAATTTTTCCGCATATACGGTCGTCGAGATCTTGTCAGACAGCACTTCTTTCTGCGTATCGCGTTTAAGGCACTCGTGTATCGTTGCAGTCAGAGACTCCAGGGTCATCCCGTCGCTCGCCGTCACGCCTATCCTGGAGAACAGAGAAAAATTCCTCAGAGTGACTGAAGAAAAGATCTTTCTCAGGTTTATCGGCACGAAGAGCTGAATGTCCTGGGGCGGAAGATTGAGCGGCTTGATCTTGGTCTCGTATACGCTGAGCATGAAGAGCGCGCCTATCATTTCGGTGACCGTACAGTTGTGCTCGCGGCATACGGCGACGAACTGTTTCGCCGGCGTGTACATGTTGATCACGCCCTTGCCGGCGTTGTCGAAGCGGATGCCGGAGATCCGGTAAGACTTCTTGCCTTTGAGGGAACTGATCGTAAGATCCTTTATCTTCTTTTTCTTGTAGTTGGTCAGAAAACTGTCTTCGTATTCGCGAGGATTTACCGGGGAGCCGACCGTCAGCACTTTCTGCTCGCCGTCCACCGGGTAGCCTTTCAGCGTGAAGTAGGTGAAGAGCAGGCTTTTGACAAATTCAGCCGCGCCGGTGCCGTCCGTCACTGCGTGGAAAAAGTCCGCAAAGATCACGTTTTCGAAACAACTGATCCTGAAGCAGAAGCCGCCGCAGTTGGAAGAAGTGATCTTTTTCATCACGATCGGGTCTGCGTCGTATACTTTCGGCTTGCCGCCGTGCTGTTCGAAATAAAACCAGAAAACGCCTCGCTTTAGCATGACGTTCATTGAAGGGAAGCGCCTTATCGTAACTTCGAGCGCGCGCTGAAGGACCTCTTTGTCTACGTCCTCGTTCAGGCGCACGAAGATATTGAACAAGTTCTGATTCTGCTTGTCCGCCATCATCGGGAATATTTTGGCGCTGTTGTCCAGCCTCAGCCATTTTGCCGTTTTATCAGACATAGTTTAAGTATATCATAATCGCGCAAATAAATGAACAGAAAAAGAAAAAATATTGACTTTGCCCGCGATATATCGCGCGGCGCGTGCGGTTTTCATCGTAAAAGGACGAAAAACGGCTGAAGTACTCCTTCCGACGGGCGGAGTAAGAGAACGGTCAGCCGTTTTGCGGCATACGATTAAGTCAACGCGTTAAACGGAAAGGCAGGAGCAGAGGAGCGTTGATCTTTTCCGTTAAGGCGTCGTATAAGCGGGCAAACCATAAAGCAAAAGTGTCGTTGCCGTATTATTACGGTCTGACATACGGCATATATTATCGTATGCAGATATACGAGTACGTCTCATGTTATTTCGTCGGTTTCGCGCTGTCTCTGCTCGCGCTTTTTCTTTCGGGAGCGAAGAAAAAGGCGGCGTTTCTGCTGTTTTTTTCAAACGCCGCGGCAGGGTTCGTCTCCTCTCTCGCTTTCATTGCGCTTGAGCAAGCTGACTCTCTGCTTCTCACCGTCGGAGGACTGCTGGGGATCGCAGGTCAGGCGGCGCTTTGCATTGCAAGGCTTTTTGTCGGGTTGAGCTTCTGAAAGCGATGTGGCGCGGACGGTTGCGGGAGAGACAAAACTTTCCGCGTTTTTCTTTTTCTGTAAAAAAAAGGACGGCTTGCGCCGTCCGTATTTTTGTTTTCGTCCCGTTATCTGGTAATGATCGATTTCACCATATCCACAACTTTTTGCACAAGGTTGTTCTCGACGAGGAACTTGCCGACAGGCTCGGACTTCGCGTTTTCCACGAAGAAGGTGAGGACCTCAACGCTCGAGAGAGCATCGGCGATCAGAGTGTATACGTAGATGACCGCGATCGCGATGATGCCGGCTTTAAGCATACCGATGATACCGCCGAAGAATTTGCTCCATCCGCCAGGGAGCTGACGCAGGAAAAGTCTCTTGAACAGACCGACGAGCAGCGCAAGCACGATCCACAGCACGATGAACAGCGCGATGTATATGACGGTCTCTTTTATTCCTTCATCGGTAATAAAGCTGAGATACTGTCCGACCGTAGGCATTATCAAGCCCACGCCGAAAGCCGCGCCGAAAATAACGCCCGCCATCTTGAGAAGACCGAGAAATTCAATGCCGAAGCCTTTGATCAAACCCGAAATAAGCCCGAGAAGCATGAAAACGATCAGCACGATCGTAATATACGAGATCGGAAGTTGGGGAATTGAACTCATATCCAATCCAAGAATCATTATTTCACCCTCCGTTAATTTTACTGATAACGCCTTATTTATTTTATGCGACGCACTCAGAAATTTTCAATTGCAAGTATTACCGAGGGATATAACCTTCGGCTCTAATATAACTTTACCAAAGTTTTTACGACTTGTCAAGGCTTAAAACAAAATAAATAAACAAATAACGCAAAATTATTCCGAAAACCGACACAACGTACCCGCCCGGTTCCGGAGAGCGGAGAGAGAACTTGCGCAGGGCATATGTGCGGAGCGGCAGAGCGCGTTGTTTTTTCTTGCCGTTTAAACGGCGGCACGCGGTCAATAATATCCGTATGGAAGTAAAAAGAAACGTCGTGTTTGTTTGTATAGGAACCCCGAAGATAATCGGAGACAGTCTGGGCCCGCTTGTGGGGGAAATGCTCAGAGAAAGAAACGTAAACGCCTATGTTTACGGCACCCGCCGCCGTCCGATAACGGCACTTAACCTACACGGGTACCGAAAAATGCTGGAAACGTATCACCGCGGCGACATAGTTGTCGCGATAGACGCCACGATGGGCGCGCTGGAGGACGTGGGCAAGATCAAGGTGTCTGAAAACGGTCTGCGGCCGGCAGGCGCGTTCAGAAAAAACGCGGGCAGGCTGGGAGACGTGGGAATAATGGCGATCGTCGGAGAAAGGGAAGGGGACATGCTTCTGCAACTCAAGACCGCTGATCCGCTGTTTATTTCAGGGCTTGCGCGCGACGTGGTGAATCTTGTAACTTCTGTAAATTACCGGTGAAATTTCATGTGATTTTAATCTCCATTTTTTACAATATGATTACTTGATAGTGGTTGACTAAAACCGTGATTTAATATATTATTTAAATAATATGGACCGCAGAAGATCTTGCGGTCTCCCGTAATTTTCGGAGGTAAAATGAGTAGAAAGGCCGGAATAATCAGGACAGTGATAATAATCGTCGCACTGATCGCCGTTATCGCGTTGATATGGATCATGCTCGGCACGGGCAAGAAACCCGCGGAGCTTCCTTACGACGGCAGCGGAGAGTCTTTTGTGACGATGCTGGAAAAAGGTGAAATACAGGCAGTTTACGTCGTCAACGGAAGCGACGCATATATTCTGAAGAAGAATTCGACAACGGATTACGAAACGTTCAAAAAGAACCCGTCTAAAACTGCGGATTACCATGTGGAGACCGGCGGCTACACCGCGATCCTTCAGCTTTTCGACGACCTCAGGAATGAGGGCGGCGAGGTTGCGGTGCCGGAACTCACTCTGCACTACGAAACAGGCGTCAGCTGGACTTCGATCATCTTCCCGCTGATAATGCTTTTGCTTCTCGGCGGTACGATCTTCTTCATCATCAGACAGAACGCCGGCGCGAACAAGCAGGCGATGAACTTCGGCAAGACGAAGGCGAAGATGACGATGAGCACGAACGTGAAATTCTCAGACGTCGCGGGAGCGGAAGAGGAGAAAGAAGAACTCAAAGAGATAGTCGATTTCCTTAAAAATCCGCAGAAATTCAGCGAACTAGGCGCGCGTATCCCCAAGGGCGTGCTTCTCGTAGGCCCTCCCGGTACAGGTAAGACCTTGTTCGCAAAGGCGGTCGCGGGCGAAAGCAACGTGCCGTTCTTCTCTATCAGCGGTTCGGACTTCGTCGAAATGTTCGTAGGTACGGGCGCGGCGAGAGTCAGAGACCTGTTCGACCAGGCTAAGCGCAACATGCCGTGTATCGTCTTTATCGACGAAATAGACGCGGTGGGCCGTCAGAGAGGCGCAGGTCTCGGCGGCGGGCACGACGAACGCGAGCAGACGCTCAACCAGTTGCTCGTGCAGATGGACGGCTTCGAAAAAAACGAAGGGATAATCATCATGGCGGCTACAAACCGCGCGGACATTCTGGACCCGGCGCTTCTGAGACCGGGCAGATTCGACCGTCAGATATACGTCAACATCCCTGACGTAAAAGGCAGAGAGGAGATATTCAAGGCGCACAGCCGCAACAAACCGCTTGCGCCCGACGTATCTTTCAAGATCTTAGCGCGTATGACCAGCGGCTTCAGCGGCGCGGATATCGCCAACCTTCTCAACGAAGCGGCTATCCTTGCGGCGAGAGCGGGCAGAGAGGTCATCGTGATGGAAGACATCCTCGAAGGCATAAACAAAGTCATCGCGGGTCCGCAGAAAAAGAGCCGCGTGGTCACGGACAGCGACAAGAGGATCACCGCATACCACGAGGCGGGTCACGCGATCGTCGCGAGACTGCTCCCCGGGTGCGACGAAGTGCAGGAAGTCAGCATTGTTCCCAGAGGCGCGGCGGCGGGCTATACGCTCACCCGTCCGGACAGCGACGACAGCCACGTGACCAAGAACAAGCTGCTTGACAACATCGTCATGATGCTGGGCGGCAGAGCGGCGGAACAGATCGTCATCCACGACATATCCACGGGCGCGAGCAACGACATCGAACGCGCGAGCGGCATTGCGCGCAAGATGGTCACGGAGTGGGGTATGTCCGAGCAACTGGGCAACATGTTCCTCGGCGGCAACAAAGAGGTGTTCCTGGGCAGAGACTACGGTACCACTCATTCTTACAGCGAAAAGCTGGGCGGCATAATAGACAGCGAAGTCAAGCGCATCCTTGACGAAAGCTACGACCGCGCGCTCACGCTGATCAAAGAACACAGAAGCGTGATGGATAACATGGTCAAGGTGCTTTTCGCCAAGAACACTATCTACACGGACGAAGTGGAGATGCTTTTTGAAGGCAAGAGCGCAGAAGAAGTCATCAAGGCGATAGACGAGAGACAGGCAAAGCATCAGACCTACCGCTACGACTACGAGCCCAAGCGAGAGGCGGCTGAAGCAAAGATCGTCAGCGCGAGAGAGTTTTTGGAGGAAGCGAAGGCAAAGGAGGAATCTGCCGCTAAAAAGCAGGCGCAGCAGGTCAAAGCCGAAGAAAACGCTGAGAAAAAGGTAGAAAAAGCCGACGAAGAAAAACCTGCAAAAGAAGAAAGCGGCGAAACCGCAAAAGCCGAAGAACAGGGCGACAAACCTGCCGCGAAAAAGCCGAGAAAGAAGGCGGTCAAAAAGTCTGAAGACGGCTCGGCAAGCGCAGACAACAAGCCTGAAGACGGCTCGGCAGAATAACCGAGACCGACAATTTAAACGGAAAAGCCGCCTGAAAAAGGCGGCATTTTTATTTGAGAAAAGATGTTGAAATAAAAGTTATGACGCAAACATAAAGAAAAACATGAACGCGGTAACGAGCCAGAAAAGTACGACGGACGCGATGTGCAGTTTTGAAGTCTTGTTGTCATTAAATGTTGAGAGAATACGGAAGTTTGAATACATTTCCTTCCTTTCTTCCGCAGACAGAGGTTGAAGATTTTTTTCTTCGAGGACTTGATTCAGGACCGCTATTTTTTTGTCCAGAATCGTCGAAGAATAATTGCTTAATAGCATAGAAAATTTTATCACCTCTTTTTTACGGTAAAAGACCGAGAACGCGAAAAACCCGATGCCGATAAAGAAGAAAGGAAGTCTCATGCCTATATATCCGCCTTTCGAGAGAGTCTGGGATCCGAAATACAGGGCAAACGAAAGGATAGATATAAACAGGTTGAAAGAATACATCGCAATCCCTGCAATATCCAAATACTTGAGCCTTGATTTGTGCTTTTGTATCATCTCGTTTGAATAATCGGTTTTATCTTCGGGAGGATAATCGCCCCTCACCAGATTGCTGCACGCAAATCCGTGCAATTCCAATTGAGTGTCGCCGTATTTGCAGGTAACAGATCTGTCTCTCGCCGTGATAACCTCAGCCTTTGAAACCGAGATGGTACCGGAAGCGTGAAAATCTTCCTGATGGTCTCCGGGGAGAGAAGCTCTGCAATTATATTCTGCATTTCTTGCAGCGCTGCGTTCGGCATAACGCTTTCAGAGTTTTTCGCCGAGGAAGAAAAGACCTCGGGGTTTAGCGGCGCCGAAAAAGAATTGATACTTATGTATAGAAAATTGTCTGAAAAAGACAAAAACGCCGTGATGATGCTGATAACCAATCTGCAATGAAGCGAAGCCGTCCGTATCCGGGACGGCTTTTTTGAACTCTGAAATGTAGTTTATACGTAAAGAGAAAAGTTAATCAGACGTATCCGACAAAAGATTGAAAGGATCGGAAAAAGATATAAGATTTTTGCTGAAAAAACTATATAAAGACTGAATAAAGTTGACTGTATATATCAACTGCGCTATACTTATTTTATAAATACCGCACAGTTACGTTGCGGAAAAAATAAATATTCTTTGGGCAAGCGTAAAGCTGACCGGTGGTAATGCCGCCTTTGTGCGGACGAGTCCGACAACCTCAATAGCCGATACGGTGAGATTCCGTAACCGCCTGTAAAGTCAGAATGGGAAAGAATGTTGAAAGCGCGCATTTCGCGCGTAATTTGCGTTTTTACTTGCCCGTCGTATACCGCGACGGGTTTTTCACGTCTTTTTGCACCGGTTTTGCGCTTTTCCGAAGAAAAAAAGGAGACGTTTTATGACGACAAAAACAAAAAAACTGGCGCTGACCGCGCTGTTGAGCGCGCTTACCGCGGTGCTCACCTTAGCATCCGTGCCGCTTCCGGGCGGAGGGTACTACAACTTCGGCGACGTCGCGATCTTTATCGCCGCCGCCACATTGGGACCGGTTTCCGGAGCGTTTGCCGGAGGGCTGGGCGGCGCGCTGGGCGATCTTATCCTCGGCTATACTTTTTACGCGCCGTTCACTCTGGGGATAAAGGCTTTAGAGGGTTTTGTCGCGGGCTTGCTTTTTCTGACGTTTAAAAAGGCGTTTAAGCAGGGCGGAGGGGTAAAAAAGACGGTTTTTTCAGCTGTTTCCAACGTTGCCGGCGGTCTTATAATGGCGGAGGGGTATTTCCTTGCCGAAGGTCTTTTGCTTGCGGAAGGCAAGTGGCAGGGCGGACTTGTCAATCTGCCGTGGAACGTGCTTCAGGGCGCAGTCAGCGCAATCGCCGCGCCCGTGCTTCTTTTCCCGTGCCGCCTGAGTGTGCTTTTTGAAAAAATTCTTAACAAGAACGGCAACGGAGACAAGGGAGACCCGGGAGACAAGAGCGGTCAAGGCGACGGAAAAGACGGCTGACGGAAAAATCCGCGCACCCCTCGGTTTTTATCTGAACGAGGTAGTTGAGGAATACTATGACCTGCCCGGAAAACAGTCCCGCCTGTTCTCGGCGACGCACAACTAACCGTATTACGCTTAACGTACAGTTATTGACAAACCGAATATAATCCTTTATAATAGTATCTGTAAAGCAAAAATCCGCTTGGATCGCGAAAGGAGAAACTATGACAGAGGAAGCTTTACTGGAAAAGGCGACATCGTATTACGACGCAAAAAATTACAACGAAGCGATCGTCATATTCACAGATCTTGCAGAAAAAGGCTGTTCCGAGGCGCAGAATTATCTGGGCTATTGCTATCAGCAAGGGCTGGGAGTTTCACGGGATTACGAAAAAGCCGAATACTGGTATACGAGAGCGGCTGAGCAGGGATATTCCTCGGCGCAGTTCAACCTGGGGCGGTTGTACGAAAAAGAAAAAAGCAAAAAGCGGAGCTGTGCTGAAGCCGGAAGAGTGCAGGTAAATACGGCAGAGACGGGGAACGTCAAAGTTTCAGGAGATCAAGGCGGTTGTACTTTCTACGAAGACGAAAGCCAAAACGGTGAAAGAGCTGTCTATTGGTACACGAAGGCGGCGGAGCAGGGATATGTTGAGGCGCAGGTTAAACTGGGACGAATGTATGAAAAAGGAAGGGGAAAGAAAAGGGATTATGCAAAAGCAGTATACTGGTATACCAAAGCGGCGGAGCAAGGGCATGTCGATTCACAATACGACCTCGGTAATTTTTATTATTACGGCACCGGCGTAGAGCGAGACTACGAAAAAGCCGTATACTGGTACACGAAAGCGGCGGAGCAAGGAAACGCAAACGCTCAAAGCAATCTGGGCAATTTTTATTACTACGGCACCGTCGTAGAGCGCGACTACGAAAAAGCCGTATACTGGTACACGAAAGCAGCGGAGCAAGGAAATGCAAACGCTCAAAGCAACCTGGGAACCTGTTATTATGACGGCACTGGCGTAGAACGCGACTACGAAAAAGCCGTGTATTGGTATACGAAGGCGCTAGGAGAGGGGGATCCCAGGGCTCAATGCAATCTGGGCGATTGTTATTTTTTCGGCAGAGGGACAATACGAAACCTTGATAAAGCCGTATACTGGTATAAAGTGGCGGCAGTAAAGGGATATGCAGACGCTCAATTCATGGTGGGTAAATGCTACGAATTTAAAATCGGAGTGAAAACAGACTACAAAGAAGCCGTATATTGGTATACAAAGGCGGCAGAACAGGGACATACCGAAGCTCAACGCAGCCTGGGCAATTGCTATTACAGAGGTACCGGCGTAAAGCGCGATTTCAAAAAAGCCGTATACTGGTATACGGAAGCGGCTGAAAAAGGGGACGCAATGGCTCAATGTGCTTTGGGCTATTGCTACGAGAAAGGCGTCGGAGTTCCGCTGAATTACGAAAAAGCGGTACAACTGTACTTAATGGCGGCTGAACAGGGAGACTCCTATGCTCAAGGTAAGCTCGGTGATTGCTATATCGACGGCATCGGCGTGCCGCAGAATTACGGAAAGGCGATATATTGGTATACAATGGCGGCGGAGAAGAGTAGTTTCTGGGAGAGTACACTGGATAGATGCTACAGGAAACGCTTTCAGGTTATGCAAGATTATTCGGATGCCGTAAATTGGTATACAAAAGTGGCAGAAATGGGGAATCCCAGGGTTCTATACAATCTGGGGCGTTGTTACGAGAAAGGTTTGGGTGTCCCGCAGGATTACGAGCAAGCTGTATACTGGTACACAAAGGCGGCGGAGAAGGGACATGTTGCGGCGCAGTATAATCTGGGGCGTTGTTATGAGGAGGGCTTTGGAGTTTTACAGGATCGCACAAAAGCCGCATATCGGTACGAAATTGCCGCCGAGCAGGGTGATACAAACGCTCAGTACTATCTGGGACGTTGTTATGAAAAAGGCTTGGCAGGTCCGCATGAACACGCACAAGCGGTATATTGGTTTACACAGGCGGCTGAACAGGGAAACGTCAAGGCACAATACAATCTCGGCAATTACTATTACAACGGCATCGGAGTTTCACGTGATTACGCGAAAGCTGTTTATTGGTATACAAAGGCAGCCGAGCAGGGTGATACAAACGCTCAATACTATCTGGGTCTTTGTTATGAGAACGGCATCGGAGTTTCACGTGATTACGCAAAAGCGGTAAATTGGTATACGAAAGCGGCTGAACATGGAAATATATGTGCTCAATTCAAGTTGGGCAATTTCTATGTGAAAGGCATCGGAGTTTTGCAGGATTACGAAAAAGCCGCACATTGGTTTGCAAAAGCGGCAGATCAGGGGGACGCGATGGGGCAATTTAATCGTGGTGTTTATTATTGCATCGGCAGCGTAGTTTCCGTTGATTACGCGCAAGCTGCACATTGGTTTGCGAAAGCGGCTGAGCAAGGGCATATCATTGCGCAGTTTAATCTGGGTTATTGTTATGAGAGAGGTCTGGGGGTTTCGCCGGATTACGAAAAAGCCGCCCTCTTGTATATCCGGGCGGCAGAGCAGGGATATGCATTCGCTCAGTACCGTCTCGGCGTTTGCTATGAGAACGGACGAGGTGTGCCTAAGGACCGGGAAAAAGCAATATATTGGTGTAAGAAAGCCTCTGAGCAGGGGGTAGAGGTTGCAGAGTACGCATTGAAAAAGATGAATGACGACTGATATAATTTTTGGATTCAAAAAAGGGAGGCAGGTCCTCCCTTCTTTTTTATGTTATCCGATCAACTGCGGGCGTAAAATTCACGACCTGTTACGGCTTTTCCGGGGTTTTCGCCGTGTTTTCAGCATTTTATTCTTTGGCGGAGCAGTCTGGTTTTTCCGCTTTTTCTGCCGTTGCGGAGGGAGCCTCTCCGGCAGGTTTGTTCTCCGGGGGCTGCGCGCTCAAGGCGTTTTGTTCGGCTGAGGTCGCGCCGCTTTCGGGAAGCGTCGCGCCGGTCGTTTCGCCGGGGGCAGACGTATGCGCGGCTGCCGCACCTTTCTTTTTGCCGAAGATCCCCGATTTCTTGATGCTTCTTCTGATGAATCTTTCGTATTTCAGGCTGCTTCCCAGCGTGTCGGTCACGTCGTTGATGACGAGGAACGCGTTGCCGTCGATCGCGGTGACGATCGCCTTGAGTTTGCCCACTTCAAAGCGGTTGACCACGCAGTACAGCACGGTTTTTCTTGCCTGCGAGTAATGACCCGTCGCGTCGATCGCGGTGACGCCTCTGCCGAATTCTTCTGTCAGCGCGTCCGCAACTTCGTCGTGGCGGTCGGTGATTATGAAAGCGGACTTTGCCTTGTCGAAACCGTCGATGATGAAGTCCACAGCCTTAAGTCCCACCGTATAGGCGATGACGGAATAGAGCGGAGCGACCCAGCCTTTTGTGACAAGACCTGCGATGACGTAAAGAATGACGTTGTACAACATTACGAAGGAGCCTACGGTCATCCCCAATTTTTTTGCGAAAACGACCGCCATGACTTCAACGCCGTCGATCGCGCCGCCGAAGCGTATCGTGATGCCGCTTCCTATGCCGGAGATTATGCCGCCGAACACGGAACAGAGCAACAGATCGTTACCGGCGATCGGGGAGCCGCCTGAAAAGTCTATGCCGAACGAGTTCTGGAACAGATAGGAAAAAAGCGAGTATACCGCGACGGTATAGAGCGAATAGACTATGAACGGACCGCCCAGCTTTTTCAGCCCGAACAGGAAGAACGGCACGTTGAGAATCAGAAGATAAACGCTCATGCTGAGAGGAGTGACCTGACCGAGCAGGATAGACGTGCCGGAAAAGCCGCCGTCGTACATGCCGGCGGGCGCGAGCATAAGCGTGACGCCCACCGCGTTTATGACGCCGGCAAGCGTGAGGAAGATAAAGTTGGTATATCTGAGACTTCTGAGCAATCCCAACGGGTCGAGTTTTTTCATGAGCCACCTTCTTTTCAGTCTGCAAATATATTAACATAATACGCGTTTGTATACAAACTTAAAACGCGCAAAAATCGAGGTTTTTCCTGAATTTTACTTTTTCGCATACGATTTTGCGTAAAAAAGAGGCTGTGAGTCTTGCAAAG
>CALWKT010000024.1 GCA_944381335.1 uncultured Christensenellaceae bacterium | reverse complement strand
TCATACGCCTGGGAACGATCTTGCCCTTTTCGGTGATGAACTTACGCAGTTTTGCAACGTCCTTGTAATCGATCTCGGTAGCCTTGTCTACGCAGAAGGTGCAGACCTTTTTGCGGGGAGCCTTTCTAGCCGGTCTCTTAACAACTTTCTCTTCGCTCATTTTTATTTCTCCTTATAATCAGAATGGTAAATTGTCGTCGGAAGCGTCAACCTCTTCAAGTCTGGTGACGTCCGAACGCGAGGGTTTGCCCTGCTGGGGCGCGTCCTCTCTGCTGCCGCTCGGAGAGGAAAGGAATTCCACTTCGTCGGCGGTGACTTCAACAGAGGTGCGCTTGCTGCCGTCGTTGCCTTCGTAATTGCGGATCTGCAGAGAACCGACTACGCCGACTTTTCTGCCCTTGCTGAGCGACTTCGCGCAGCTTTCCGCAACGCCTCTCCAGGTGACGACGTTGAAGTAATCCACCTCGTTGTTGTCTTTGCTGAATCTTCTGTTTACCGCGATGGCGAACCTGCAGTAGCTGACTCCGCTGGGAGTGGTGCCGCTTTCAGGATCTCTGGTGAGATTGCCGATAAGAATGATCTTGTTCATAAATCCTCCTTATTACTTGCGGACTATCATAAGTCTTACGATCTCGTCAACGATACGGCCGAGACGGGTGATTTCCGCGGGAACGCTCGCAGGAGCGTTGAACGTGGTCAGCACATAGTAGCCTTCGTTCTTGAAGTTGATCGGATAAGCAAACTTACGGGTGCCCCACTTGTCCAGGCTGACGATCTCGCCGCCCGCACTCGTGACAACCGCTTCGATCCTGTCGATTACAGCCTGCTTGCCTTCTTCAGTCACGTCGTTGTCGATGATGTACAAAAGCTCGTACTTGTTCATATAAAACCTCCTTTTGGTCTGATGTCTTCCCTTCTGAGAGAGAAGCAAGGATTTTGAAAATATATTCAAAATTGCTTTTATAATATAGCACAAGAAAATTTACGTGTAAAGTTTTTTAAAGCCGAAAATGATTTTTTTGAGAAAAATATCTTCCCGGGCGCATGATTTTTGCACTCGCAAAGTAGTCAGTCCGCGCCCTCCGCTCCGTTTTGAGCGTCTTTTCTGCGCGTTTCCAGTTCCTTTTCTCTGAACGGACACATACCCGCCTTTTTAGCGGCAGGCAGCAGAACCTTCGCAAGCGGAGGAAAAAGCAGCGGAAAAACCACAAGATTGCAGACGGTCTGCACGACGTAAAACACCCAGCCTCTGACATAGATGATGGCGAACCTCTGCCAGAACCTGTCGAAAAATCCGCTGAAAAGCCCTGTGTCCACAAGCGACGTCTGCACCCCGAAAATCACGGTCATCACCGCCGCAACAAGAGTCATCACCCACCTGTTTTTAACGCCCAGGTGGGATAGACACATAAAGACCAGCGCAACGCACGGCCAGTGGATGAAATAAGATATCACCCACGGACCCACGCCGAATATCGCCGTCTCTATCGCGCAGAACACAAGCGCCGCCACCACTCCGCCCGCGCCGAGACAGTAGCCGTACAACGCCGAAAGGAGCGTCACTCCCTCGACGTTGGGCACCGCGTTGAGCGCGAATTTTACGGCTTCGAGCGTTGCCGCGGCAAGCGCGGTCAGCGCGAGTCTTTTCGCGGCAAGTCTGCCCTTATTAAGATACCTGCTCCTGTCCAATTTTAAATCTCTCGCAAAGCAATGCGGTTTATTCTCAATACGAATCCACTCTTATCAGGATTATACAATCTTTTTCGACAGACATCTGCGAAATGCCGAAGCCCGACGAAGTGAGGCTTATGCCTTTGTAGTCAATGGTCGTAGCGTATGCGTCAACGCCCTTGTCCTTTTCAACCGTCGTAAACAGTCTGACGTATTCGTTCTCCTCGGTGGGCTGTACGCAACCTATCGAACTGAAGTATTTGCCGAAAGAGCTTTCTTCCCAACTTACGCTTACGCCGTGGTTGCCGACGAGCTGCATTATCGCCGCTTCGCCGTTAAGCTGCCCGTCGAGCAGGGCGATATCGATCGTATATTCCTGTGCCTCTCCCGTTTTGGGGACAAGCACGACTTTAAACGTGCCTTCCTGAGACTGCGGGTTTTCAGGCTCGTCCGTGCACGCCGCGAAAGCGAACGCGAGACTGAGCGCGAGCACGATAGTAAGAACTACCGCTAAAATCTTCTTTTTGTTCATAAATACTCCTTTTTCCGCATTCACGCTTTTGCGCATAAGCGGTAAATTTTATTACTGTTTCCGACATTTTTGAAACGTCTGAACGGTTTATGCCACTGTTTTCAGGCATATTTCAGAGCAAAATCGTCTTCCCGTGTCCGGGCGTTTCAAAAACTTTTTGCGGAAAACGAAAAGAAAAGCCGCTTGAAAGCGGCGGAAAACAAAGCAAGCCGGGCGCGTGACGAACGCGCCGCAAAAGCCCGTGAATCTCCCTCCGAAATTCCGCTTGTACTCTCTGCCGGCAGGTCTCCTGACTTGCGGCAAAACAACGCGCCTTCCCTTTTCAAGTGGCATAATGCGTTGTCTTGGCGCCGCTTACAGTAGCGGGGGCTGTACGGGTCTTTCACCCGTTTCCCTTTTAATGACCGCCTCGCGGTCAACCTGACAGAGAATGTTCCCCTTGCGGGTATCGTGAATATATTATATCAACCGTTCCTCGTTTTGACAAGCGTTGATACCGAATGATGCAAATTCAGTCCTCTTTCAGAAAATCTTCCTGCAGGACGTGCGTATATACCGGGCGCTTTTCCGGATTATAGCTTTTATATTCCTTTACGGTCACAAAC
>CALWKT010000023.1 GCA_944381335.1 uncultured Christensenellaceae bacterium | reverse complement strand
TGACTGCCGTCTCGCCGCTGATCGGAGAGATGACAGCGTTCTGCGTAGCGAGGGTGTAGTCAAAACCTATGCCCTTGCTCATAAGAGCGGAATAGCCGAAGCCGATAGCCTTGCCGACCGCTACGCCGATCTTGTCGATGGAGCTGTTTGCGACGGTAGCGACGAGGTCTCCGGTGACTTTCGCTGCGCCTGCAAGTTCCTGCTCAAGGCTGGGATTCACGCCGAGCGTGTCCACAAGCGTAACGAGCGGGATGTCGAAACCGTCGAGTTTTTCAACGAAAGAAGTCAGCTTCTTCACGCCTTCGAGGGTCATGTATCCGTCCCCGACCTTGCTGTCCGTTGCCGCAATGCCCACGCTGATGCCGTTGATCTTCGCAAGCGCGCAGGTGACTTCGGGAGCGTACTCTCCGCAGTACTCGATATAATCGCCGTTATCCACGATCGCCTTGACTTTCGCAAGTGCCGCGCACTCCTTGTTGAGAGCGGCGGAAACGCGGTTGGGATCGTCGGTGGCTTCTTCGTCAGCCGCAAGCAGGATCGAGGTCAGCTGAGTGAGCTGCTTCTTCAGGTCCGCTTCGTTCTTGTATACGAACTGAGCGAGATCGCTTCCCTTCTTGTGCGCGTTGAAACCGATCATAGCCGCAGATTTGGGATAATCCTGGCCGGTGGACGCAAGATACATCGGCGAGTTGACCGACATGATCGCGCCTTCCGACATGAACACGAAGTCTGCCATTGCCGCAAACGAAGCCATCATGCCGACGGCGTTGCCTTTGACAATACAAAAATGAGGTACCTGACCGCTTACGATCGCCGCTTCCGCGAGCACTTTCGCAAAGCCTTCAAGTACGCTCACACCTTCGCCCACTCTTGCGCCCGCGCAGTCGATGACGGAAATCAAAGGAGTTCCGGTCTTAACGGCTCTCTGCATGCATCTGACGATTTTGTCAGCGTGCGCCTTGCCAAGGCTGCCCTTGAGGACTTCCGCATTCTGCGCAAACACGTGGAAGGGGCTTCCGTTTACGGTAGCGTAACCGGTTACAACGCCTTCGCCGAGAGCGCTTGCCGCGTCGTCAAATCCTTTGCCGGTGACGAAAACGTCGGTTTCGACAAAACTGCCTTTGTCGACGATGCCGTCAAGGAAATCTTTGACTTTCGAGCAAGCTTTTTCGATCGCTTTGGCGCTGACCGTGAGATTGCTGTTCTCCATATTAAACCCTCCAGAATATATATAAAGTTTTAATTATCTTGAGAATAATTTACACCATTACACATTATAAATATTTATACCCTAAAAATCAACTAAATTTCAGCGAAAATCAGACCCCTTATGACAATTTTTTAACATTACTGTTTTGTAATATTTTTTATGATTTCCCAAAGCGAACCAAGACGCAAAAGTTGTCAACAAATGAGTATTTTTTACTCAAAACCGTCGGGTTTGCGTATTAAAATGTAAACGTAATACGTTTTAAACTCCGGCGGCATTGCCGCGGCGCAAAAAGCGGCATATATAATATTGATATAATTATTATCGTTTTACAGCGCGGTCTCGACATCGTGATATTTCCTGAAACACGATTCTCCCCGTTAATTAAATCGCCGCAACATGTGCGGCGATTTAATGCGTATTTTACGTTAGTGTCAAAGCGTTTTGAGATATGCGATCTCATCGTCGGTCAGATACCTGTACGCTCCGCGTGCCAGACCTCCCAGTCTGAGCTCTCCGACCGCGATCCTTTTCAGGAATATTACCTCTCTTTCGACCGCTTCGAACATCTTTCTGATCTGACGGTTCCTGCCCTCGGTTATCGTTACGCGCAGTCTTGAAATCCCGTCCTTATATTCCAGAAGCTTTACGCGGCTTCTGTTCGTCTTTTCTCCGTCGACGATCACGCCCTTTCTGAGCTGAGCCAGCTTGTGTTCGGGCATCTCTCCTTCAACCTTGACTATATACGTCTTTTCCACCTCGTGACTTGGATGAGTGAGACTGTATGTCAGATCGCCGTCGTTGGTCAGAAGAAGAAGTCCTTCGGTGTCGTAATCCAGACGTCCGACCGGCACCAGATGAGGTATGTTGACTTCTTCGAGGTAATCGTAAACCGTCTTTCTGCCCAGTTCGTCGCTGACGGTGGTTATACAGCCCTTGGGCTTGTACAGCATGATATAACTGTATTCCTGAACGGGCTTGACTTTTATCCCGTCAACGGTCACCGTGTCGTTTGCGGGGTTAACGCTAACGCCGAGCTCTGTCACGACCTTGCCGTTGACCTTGACTTTTCCTTCTTCTATAAGCTTATCCGCACCGCGGCGCGAAGCCACTCCGCACGACGCCAAATATTTGTTCAATCTCTCCATTTGCCGAATTGATCTGCCAGTCTCCGACAAGATTCATCAGAGAAAGCAACGCTCCTTTATGCTTTATCTCATTTATAGTAATGACTTTTCGGCTAAAAATCAAGCGATTGTCATCATATACGTTCAAAGTTCCGACCGCCTCTCCCGCGCAAACTTCGCCAGGATATTTTTCCAGCGGTTTAAATTCGTAACGGAAATTTTCGCTTTCTCCGTTTTTCAGCGGATAATATATGTCGCTTTCCAGTCTCAACGAGATATTTTCTCCACCGACGCAGAATTCGTCGAGATTTTTCGAGCTGTCACCGATTCTGTAATACTCGTATTCTCTGAAAGCATTGTTCAGGATCGTTGCGGTCCTGTTCCACATATCAGGACAGTTCAGAACAACGCTGACAAGCTGCATTCCGTTTCTCTTCGCAGCGCCGACAAAACATCTGCCGGAATCCGTGGTATATCCGGTCTTTACGCCGTTTGCGCCGTCAAAAGAAGAAAGAAGCTTGTTTTTGTTGTAAATATATCTTTTTCCTGAATTACCGAGATCCACTTCGTGCGATTTGCTTGAAACTATTTCTGCGAACAGAGGGTTTTCAAGCGCATATGCGGTGATCTTTGCAAGATCGTGAGCAGAAGTATAATGTGTCTCAGAGTGCAATCCGTGAGGATTATCAAAGTGGGTATTGCTCAGTCCGAGGTCTTTTGCAAAAGCGTTCATCATATCTGAAAATCCGCTGACGCTACCTCCTGCCGCAATGGCGATCGCTGTCGCGGCGTCATTGCCCGACTGAAGCATCAGCCCGTAGAGAAGATCCCTAAGTTTCCACACCTCTCCCTCTTTCAGATAGATCGAAGATCCTTCGATCCCGGTCATCTCGCGGGTGATCCTTACTGAGGAATCTACGTCAGCGTTTTTAATCGCGACGATCGCCGTCGCGATCTTGGTCGTGCTTGCCATTTCAAGACGCATGTCCTTGTTATAAGAGTAAAGAACTCTGCCGGACCCGGCTTCAATGACGATTTGCGCTGATCCGCTCTGGATTGCATAAACTTCAGGCATTTTCACACATGTTAAGGCTAATAGAATAATTATTATTACAAAAATTAAGCTAATTGATAATAATTTTTTGCTTATTTTTTGCTTTTCAAAATGTTCAGCGCCGCTGAAATCAAGCTTTCCCACTTGCCCTCGCCCTCCTTTTTTTCGATTTTCACAAGATTTGTTTCTCCTCTGTCGCAGACGAGAAATCCTATCGGAGTTATATTTACTCCGCCACCTCCTCCGCCTGCGAACGGGAAAGAAAAAGACTGTTTTTCTTTTCCGGTCCCGTATTGACCGCCGCCCGTAACGAAGCCGACAGTCACCTTTGATATCGGAAGGACAACGTTGCCATCCGGCATTGCAATAGGCTTTCCTATCACGTTCTCGCTGTCCATCATATGTTTTATGTTGTTCATCGTCACGTTTATCAGTTCGTTCATTTCTCCGTCAGACATATTTTCACCTCGTCCTTATTATGTGTGTAATATCAAACAACACTTAATACAGTATTTTACCTCTGCTCTCCTTATTACGCCGCCTGCGCTTTGCTTTTCGCCGCTTTCAGTCTGAGTTTTAAAAGCTGAACAAGCATTGTGGCAAGATGCACCCCGGTATCGGCTTCAAGCGTCAATACAGTGTTTTCGTATCTGAAATTGGGATATACCGCTATTTCCTTATTCTTTATTCTGCCTTTTTCTCCTGTAGCCGCCTGAAGCGCCGACATTGCCGAAACCAACGCGGCAACCACAATGGAAGTCGACATACTATCGCCCGTGCCGATCGTCAGACACATCCTGAGAGATTTCAGCTTTATTTTTTCTAGCGTTCCGAACACTTCCGCTAGACTTCGCATTTTTTCTGCCGAGCTTTTCAGAAATTCTTCACGCTCGTTTGTTTCACGCTCATTTTTATTAAAATCCGCTTTTTTATCTTCAGCCTTTAGCTGACAGAGTTCTTTGGAGTTTATCTGATAATATATTTTTCCGTTACATTCAAACGCTTTGTATTTTACCGCGTGTACGTTTCCGAGTATGAAAGCGTCTGCGACGAAGGTGCCTCTTTCAAGATCGAAATACGCCTTTACCCTGACTCCTGCCATCAGTATTGTCAATGCGGTTGCCGCCGCAACGCATAAAATTACAATTATTGCCGTGATCATATTCTTATGTTGCGCAAGATGCGGTTTATTATGTAACATTAATATTCAGGGAACGACGTCAGCAAATAAAAAACGCGCCGTAAGACGCGTTTTCATACGTAATGAATATCAACGGCAAACTTTATGTCAGCGTACCGCTTGCATTTTCAACGACACATTACCTTTAAGCGCTAATGCAAGTCCGTCAACGTCGACGATTGTGCCTATTTTTGTGTAACTGTACGACGTCGCGAAATCTTCATAAAACACAACGAGACAATTGTTTCCCCACAGCATTATATCTCCGGCATGTATATTGCCCGGTTTTTCTTCAGAAGTCTGCAAAGTGAAACCGAGATAGCAATATTTTTCGTGAGGCATATCGCTCATATCGATATTCAACGGTAGCCTTGAATATAATTCTCTTGCCGCGGCATTATCGTAAAGTTCAGCCGTAAATTCAATGTTTTTCCCCGAGACAGTTATCTTGACCGTCATCTCTTTATCTCCGTTACTTGAGTTATTTTCATCGGTATTTTCGCCGTTATCTACGCCGCTTACGTTTCCGTTACCACCCGCGTTGTATTCACCGATCGCTTGTTTACCGCCGCACGAAACCAACGTTATCGACACGGTTAAAATGCTCAACAGAAGGACAAAAATAAGCGCGACTATCCTTCTTTTACTCATAATTAAGGCTTTCTTCAAGAATATCTATAATATCCGCGCGGGTAAGGACTTTGTAGCCGCCCTGCATAATG
>CALWKT010000022.1 GCA_944381335.1 uncultured Christensenellaceae bacterium | reverse complement strand
GATAATATTTTCGTATACAACAGCGTTCTTCTATGGTAAGATGAGTATAGTTCATATGGATCTCCTTGTTGTGTTTTTTTTGTTGCAATTTTAATTATACAACAGATTCATATGAACTTCTTTTTTTTCTTATCTAAGTGTTGCACTTGAAAGTATAATTCACCCATTATAACAAAAAAGCGGGCTTTGCGCCCGCTTTTTGCAATTCTTTTTCAAATTCATTTTTTCAGAACTTTAGATCGTTTGTATTGTCGCCGCCGTCGTCAGAATCGTTATCGCCGTCGTCAGAATCGTTGTCGACCGATTTTTCGTTTGTGCCGGTCTCTACTTCGTCTTTCAGGATATCCTGTTCGCCTTGCTGACCGTGAGCTTCCGCTTCTTCTATCTGCTTGGATATCTCTCCGATGCCGACAGATTCCGCTTCAACCTGCTCGTTACCCTGCCTAAGTCCGATCTCTCTGAGTTTCTCAACGATCTCCGCATGCTCCTTTTTGCCGAGTTTGTAGAAAAGCATGACTATGAACATGAGAGCGGCAGATACTGCGGATACGATGAGCGCGATATTGAAATATCTAAGAGCGCTGTCGACCACTTCTGCACTGGGCGCCCAGAATTCCTCTTTGGGGATATCTTCAGGTCTGACAAGGTTGGATGACTGATAACCGATCGCCTGCTTGACATACGCCATCGCCAGGATCCCGAGGTTGGTGAACACAAGGACCAACGCATACAGGAACGTCTGAATGAAGCCCTCGAGACGTTTGCCCGTCTTGAGCTGCTGATAGTCTGACAGCTGTGCCATCATCAGCGGCTGCAACGACGCTATCGCGTTGAACAGCGAGATGAATCTGAGAGCGGTTATGACCACGATACTCCACGCGCCCTGCGGGATATTCTCAATGCCTATACAGCCGAGCACGAGATATCCGATCGTGTTGCAAGCCATCCAGAACATCATGATAGTGCGGCTGTTGAACTTTCTCGTCAGGAACGGTAGCAGTATCATATTGGGCGTGACGGCAAAACCTGTGATGAGGGTAAGCGAACCGAAGATCGCAAGACCGCTCGCGATATCGACCTCTCCTGCGGCGGTGACCGCATATCTGAGTCTGCCGATATATTCCGCGTCGATCTCAACGACCGTACGGCAGCAACCGAGGATGAGCGCCAAGGTGAAGATCATGAGCGGCTTGTTTTTCGCGACAAGGCGCAGACCTTCCAGAATGCCGACTTTCTCCTTGTTTTCGTTGGTGACAATGAGTCTTTCCTTGACGAAGAACAGACACAGAACAAGTACGAGACCGACTGCCGCATAGATAAATCCGAGATATCTGTACGCCATGTACTCGATACCCTTCTCGGTGAAGTACGACTTGATGAGGTTGCCCAGAACGTTCATGACCGTCGGCGAGAAACCGATGACAAGACCTATCGGCGCCCAGATATCCGTTCTCTCCTGCTGATTGGGGGTGATAACGCCGGGCAACATGTAATATGTATTCTGGAAAAGGTTCCAGAGAATAAGCGTGGGGATGCAGGTGCAGTATGCGTAAATTATACGGTTGTTTACGTCAGTGAACTGCGGTTGCCAGGTTGCGAGAATAGCGAACACGGCAAGCATCGGAGCAAGCAGAAGAATAAACGGCTTGTATCTGCCGAACTTGGTATTCGTATTCTGCAGAAGCTTGCTGAAAAACGGCTGAATAATAAGACCGAGGATGCTCGCTATAAGACAGATCCACGCGCCGTGAATGACGTCGAAGTTGTAAATGGTAGGAATCTGCGTCGCAGTGATAAGACCGGACACGACGGTAACGATGGTACTCATACCGAACGCGCTTCCGCCGAAGAACAGGATCTCTCTCAGATTCAGATATCTTCCTTTCGGAGGCGTTTTCCAGAAGACCTTGAGTCTTGTCACAAGGTCGTTAGCCGTCTCTTTGAACGACTTTTTGCTACCGTTGTTTGTCGGCTGTTTCTCGCTCATAATTATCTCCCCATAATTTTGTCACGAAAATATTATAACAAAATAATAAAGAGCCGTCAATTTTTTTAACCTTTTTTAACATTAATCGCGAAATAACCGATTTTTATCAAAACGTCTCGTTTTCCGCAAACGTTTTTGCAAAATATGTGCAAATTTTTTGCAAAAAACGGATAAGCCTCGCGATTTTTATCTGAAATTCCGCTTATCTAAGACAAATTTTACCCGCTCGGGATTGCGTCAGCCGCTTACGGAATGTTACACTCATAACAGAAAACGGAGGAAGGTGCTTATGAACGAACTGACCATCGGACAATTTTTATCATCGCTCAGGAAAAGCAAAGGATACGCGCAGCAGAACGTCGCGGACACGCTCAACGTATCCAACAAAACGGTAAGCGTGACCTGCGCCGCCGGAGCCGTCTCACTTCTTGTATATCTGCCGGTGGCGGCAACGTCAACAAAAAAAGCTAAGCGAGCTGAAACGGCATGATCTCCGGCAATATGTTCTGCAATGAAAATACCGCGCTAACCTACACGGGTACGGTATTTTTTATAATTTTTGTTTTACCTTTGACAACAGGTGCGTTTACTGTGCTTTGCGATACACCCTGACGTAATCTATCACGAAATCGTAGTGTTTATCCTTGTCGTTTTTCATCGGGTCGCCGCACCAGAACGGAGTGCCGTCCGCATTGATTCCCGGTACGGGCGTACCGTCCTCAGCAGTATAGCCCGCGACCTCAACGGTCAGCAGCATATACTCGTTGACCTTCGAAACGCCGAGGGTCTCTCCGTTCACCGTATGCTTAGTGCGCCAGGTCTCCGCGCCGTCGATATAGAACACGTACTCCTCTTCAGTCCACAGCACGCCGTAAGTGTGGAACTCTTCATACATATCCGGCACGTGATAGAGGGGCGATTTGTCGCTTTTTGTCTCGGCGGCGTACCCGTCGCCGTGCAGAACGTGCATGTTGGATTCCTTGTCTTTGTCGAAAGATTTCCACGGCGATTCCATGACGTCAATCTCCACGCCGTCGGCGCCTGTCCCGATGACGTCCTCCTCGCTCATCCCGGTGCCTGCGTCGGGCATCAGCCAGAACGCGGACCAGATCCCTTCGCACGGCGGCGCGATGCAACGCGCTTCGAAATAGCCGTACGTGGCGGAAAAACCTTCATAGTCATCGCTTCTTACGATCCCGGCGGAGTCTTCTTTCGTTGCCGTCTCCACCCAGGACGTGTACCAACCCTCTCCGAACTGCCCGTCCTTATACAGCGTGCGTATCGTAAGACAGCCGTCCGAAACGAAAAGCGTATCTGCGCTGTCCTCATAATATCCGGCGCGCCTTACCGGGGTAGAATAGCCTGTCTTCCACTTTGTGTAGTCGATCGAGTCGCCGTCGAAATCGTCCTCGAACACCAGTTCGTAACCGCCTTCGGCAAGCACCTTGTCGAGAGTTTTTTTCTTGGGGATTTTCAATGCGCCCGAACACGAGCACAGCGAAGCCGCTATACAGACGCAGATAAACGCGGCACAGACCGCCGCCGTGATTTTCTTTTTCATAACTTTCCTCCTATTCCGATTATATCATACTCCGGCTTCAAAAGGAATACCGCATAAGCCCTGCGGGGTGAGTAAAAACACACAAACCGCGTCTTTGCGCCATACCCGGTCTTTACGCTCCGATCACGTGCGGTTTCATTCCTGCCGCTCATACCAGACCAGAATAATACGAACCAGCCCTGAGGCGCGCCTTTTATGCGTTTTTCAGTGACGTTCACTTGAAAATATTATAATATTATCTGCGCTCACCTCGCTGAAACACACAATAAAAATCATC